>DATFYV010000352.1:0-2395 GCA_035314845.1 Candidatus Acidiferrum sp. | reverse complement strand
GGGCTGCTTGGTTTGCTGGCCAACGTGGCGGGGGTGATTTTGGGATTCGCCATGTCGCTGGTGCTGATTTTTGTGATTAACAAGCAGTCTTTTGGGTGGACTATTCGTTTTCACTGGCCGGTGGTGATTTCCCTGGGAACGCTGACGGGCGTGTATGTGGCGACGCTGATCGCGGGACTCTATCCGGCGCGGGTGGCGGTACGGCTGAACCCGCTGGAGGTCGTGCACGATGAATAGGGGGCGCTCAGCCGCGAGGCGTGTGCGGCCAGAATCGCGCCGCCATCGTGCAGCAGGGATTTGCCTTGTGGCGTTGCTTTTTTCTTTGGGCTCGAGCGCGCAGGAAGCTTATCAAGCCGCTAAAGCAGGGTATCAGTACCAATTTCCGCGCGACTATTTCAATCATCCTGAATATCAGACGGAATGGTGGTATTACACAGGAAATGTAACCGCTGCGGATGGCCATCGTTTTGGCTTTGAGCTGACTTTTTTCCGGCAGGCTGTGGATCGCGATGCCGCAAAGGACAAGGCCTGGGACGTGCAAGATATCTATCTGGCGCACCTGGCGCTGAGCGACTTAGCTGGCGGCAAGTTTTATCATACGGAGCGGTTGAATCGCCGTGGACCTGGAGTTGCGGGCGTCAGCGAGGCGGAGCAGAAGGTTTGGAACGGAAACTGGAACGTGAAATGGATGGGAGAGGATCAAGAGTTGCAGGCGATCGCTGCGGAGTTTGCGCTGCATCTGAGTCTGCATCCGGAAAAACCTCAGGTAATTCACGGGGACAATGGCATCAGTCAAAAATCCGCCGGGGCGGGTCACGCGTCGCACTATTTTTCGCTGACACGCATCGCGACCAAGGGCGAGATCAAACTGAACGGAAAGTCTTACGAAGTAAACGGACTCACTTGGATGGACCACGAGTTTTTTACGACGCAGATGGAGGCGGAGCAACTCGGCTGGAACTGGCTGAGCATTCAGCTCACCGACCACACGGAGTTGATGCTGTACCAGTTCCGCCGGAAAAATGGTGCGGTGGACCCGTTTTCCTCCGGGACATACGTCGACGCGCAGGGGCGCACGACGCATCTGCTGGCGAGTGACTTCAAGCTGGAGCCCATGGGCGAAACCTGGACGAGTCCGGCAACCAAAGCTACCTATCCAATTGCTTGGAAGATCGAGATTGGGAAACTGGGCATAGCGCTCGAAGCAAAAGCTGCGCTGCCTTCGCAGGAGTTGACGGGCCAATCCAAGCTGGCACCAAACTACTGGGAGGGCGCGATTAGCTTGAGCGGGAGCCGCGGCACGCAAACACTGGCGGGCGTCGGCTACCTGGAACTCACCGGTTATGACCGTGCCGTCCAGATTCCGTGAAGCGACAACGTTGATTTTTTACTTTGCTTCGGAAATTTTTCTAGTCAACCACTCCGCCGCGGAGATCGCCGTGACGCCAAGCGCTGCCATTTCCCGAATCGCGCCGTCGACCGCGGCTGGTTGGACCGGGCGAACCAAATCCGTAAGGACCGCCACGTGGAATCCGGCTGCGGCTGCGTCGATGGCGGTGGCACGCACGCAATATTCGGTGGCGACTCCGCAGACTGCAACGTCCCGCACGCCGAGGGCGTTGAGTTGGTCGCTGAGGCCGGTGCCTTCAAAGCCGGAATACCCCGCGCCCTCGACCGTCACGCCTTTGTGAATCAGCAAGTCGCCCGCCTCGGCCGCCAACGGTGGCATTAGTTCGGCCCCCGGTGACGCGGCTACGCAATGCACCGGCCACGGACCGCCTTCGGTTTGGAACGAGCTGTGATTTGGCGGATGCCAATCCTGGGTGAAAGCAATTTTGACACCGGATTCGCGGGCGGCGGCAATAAACGCGCGCAACGGCTCCAATAAGGTCAGTGTATCTGCCGCTGCCAAGGCTCCGCCTTCGCAAAAGTCCCGCTGGACGTCCACAACGATCAGTGCCCGGTTCATTGTTAGTTTTGCCTTGCGCGAAGGGGCGGATTGGCCACGTCGCGACGAACGCTAGAATTTTCTACTTTAGCGAAAATTGCCTGCGGCGTGGCGCGCAAAAGCGCCGGGACTGAAGCCCGGCCGCTACAGAACCTATTTCGTGGCTGTGGCTGTCGCTAATGACCTCATCGAGTTTTCTTCGGGGAGCAGGGTGTAATCGGGGAAGTGGCCGTGGAGTTTCTCTCCTGCTGCGCCTTGGGTGACGGATTGCACCAGATATTTGCCGCCGACGAAGCAGCCTTTCCAGGATTGGCCGATGCCGCCAAAGACTTCTTCGCGGTCGCCCCGCGAGCGCATGGTGTTAACGCCGACCTTGAAACCGCGTAACTGTTCGGCGACGCTGCGCGCGATCTTCGGTTCATCGCAGGCGATGGAAGAAACCAGCGA
>DATFYV010000351.1:0-5244 GCA_035314845.1 Candidatus Acidiferrum sp. | reverse complement strand
AAAATCGCGCACCCAGCCGCCTTCGAGCACCCAGGTCTTCTGCGAATCGGACCACTGCGCGCGTGAAGCAAACACCCGCCGGCGCACCTGAAACGTCGCGGGATCCAGCTCCAATACCGTCAGCCCCCCAAACAGGTTTTGCGTCGGCTCGAACACGTCGTAGTTGTAAATCTTCCAGTTTTCCCCAAAAATCCAGCGTTGCGGATGCCGGTACGTCTGCGGCGGCTTGCCCTTGATCTGGTTGCGCAGCGCATCCTGGCGCTGGTTAGCGTACGGCAAGTACACATCGTCGAGCACTACCAGGGCCCCGGCCAGCAGCATCCCGGCAACCAGCAGCGGCACGGCCAGGCGGTACAAACTGACCCCGCTGGCCTTGATGGCCACGACTTCGTTGTTCTTGCTCATCACCCCCAGGGTGACCAGTACGGACACTAGCGCTCCGAGTGGCGCAAGGTTATACAGAAGATAGGGCGTGAGAAACCGGAAATAATCAATCACCACCAGGAAGGGAATGCGATGCCGGGCAATATCGTCCAGCAGCTCAAAAAACGTGAACGCTTCAAACAGAAAAACGAACGCGGCCATCAGCAAAACAAAATAAAAGACGAATCGCCGCAGCAGATAAATATCCATCAGCCGGGGAAAACTGCTCCCCGACCATGGCGGAGCCTCCAAGCCATTCCCCGCAATCTCTTCCGCGGCCGCCGCCCGCGCCGACGCCGCCCGCGCCCGCGCCAGCGCCCTCCGCCGCCGCACGATGCGCACCCACGACGAAAATCTGCGCACTCCCGCCAGCCACCCGCTCTCCCCGCGGAACTGCTCCATGCGCGGCAAGAGCGTGAGTCCCAGCACGAACAGCATGCCGTTCGCGAACCAGATGCCCACCGCGGGCAGCAGCGTCCCTTGGCGGGCCATGCCCGCCCCCACAATGAAAAGCAAATAATACGCCGCGATCAGCACCACCGCGATCAGCGAGCCCGCCGCGCGTCCGCCGCGTCGCGGCTGTGCCCCAATGGGCACCGCAATCAGCGCAAATACGAAGCACGCCACCGGAAACGCCAGGCGCCGGTGCAACTCCACGCGCGCCTCCCGCCACCGCGGCCCGCGATCGCCAAGCAAATCGCGCCAGCCGCGCTCCGGATTGCTCAACTGCCGCGCCTCGCCCGTATCGAGCGAGTTGAACTCAATCGGCCAGTCGCTCTGCCCGAACGCCGTAACCGAATAGTGGTCCGCGTCGCTGCGCGAAAATTCATGAGTAGTGCCGCCTTGCAGATGCAGCTCCAGTTTGCCCAGGGTGGGCTCTGCGATGACGATGGCGTCTTCCGCCAGCGTCAACTGCGCCCCGTTTTCCGCGTTGGTCTCCGCCAGAAACACCCCGTGCCACTGCGTCCCGCTGGCCGAGACGTCATTGACGTATAGCACCAAGTGCGGAAAGCGCTCGTCAAACACGCGCGGCTGCACCGCAAAGGAAATCTGCGAGGTCACCAGGTCTTTTTCGATGGTTCGCAAGGTGCGCAACGCCAACGGCGCAAGCCACACGGTAAATACCAGCGTCAGCGCAAAACCCGTGAACGCCAGCACACCCACGGGCAGCAGAATGCGCCGCCGCCCGATGCCCAAGGCCGTTAGGGCAATAATCTCGCTGTCCGCCGACATGCGTCCTAATCCCAGCAGCACGCCGATCAAAATGGCCATCGGCACGGTAAACGTAAAAACACCGGGGAAAATGCACAGAAACAGCTTCAGGATCTGCGCGCCGCTCCCGCTATGGCGCACAAACAGCTCCATGAGCCGCACCAGCTGCGGCACAAAAAACACAAACGTGAAGACCACCAGTCCCAGGAGTGCGTGGCGGAAAACTTCGCGGACAATATAGCGGTCCAGGATGCGCATGGCGGAATTGGTGAGTGTAACACGGCAGCGGAATTCGCCGCTCCAGCTCGCGCAGACGCACGCGGCACCCAAGTGAGCAACTGCTGCAGCGATTCGCAAGACGTTTGCCTGGTTAGAGATGCTGCGGTAAACTCCAGGGCCTGTGAGCGACAACACCTCGAGAATCGGACAAACCATCTCCCACTATAGCGTTCTGGAAAAACTAGGCGGGGGAGGCATGGGCGTGGTCTACAGCGCTAAAGACACCCGCCTGGGCCGCAACGTCGCTCTCAAGTTCCTGCCAGACGACATCTCTCAGGACGCGCAAGCCATCGAACGCTTCCGCCGCGAGGCGCGCTCGGCCTCCTCGCTGAATCATCCGAACATCTGCACCATTTACGACATCGGGGAATTTGAAGGCCGCCCCTTTATCGCCATGGAACTGCTGGAGGGTCAGACGCTGAAGCACCGCATCTCCAGCAAGGCCGTCACGGTGACCGAGATTCTGGAAGTGGGAATTCAGATCGCCGACGGCTTGGAGGCGGCGCACGTCAAAGGCATCGTGCATCGCGACATCAAGCCGGCAAATATCTTCCTAGTGGAGCACGGCCCGGCGAAAATTCTGGACTTTGGCCTGGCCAAGCTGGCAACCCAGCGGCAGCCCGCGCTGGAAGCCGTGGCCGGAGCCACACTGTCCCCGCTGGCGCTGGCGACCCACAGCGCGTTGCTCACCAGTCCCGGCAGTTCCATCGGTACGGTGGCCTACATGTCCCCGGAGCAGGCCCGCGGCGAAGAGCTGGATTTGCGCTCCGATGTGTATTCGTTGGGCGTGGTCTTGTATGAAATGGGCACGGGGATACTGCCATTTTCCGGCTCTACGGTGGCGCTCATTTTTGACGGCATTCTCAACTCCGAGGCCACCGCCGCTACCAAGCTAAATCCCAAGTTGCCCGCGGCGCTGGAAAATATTTTTGCCAAAGCTTTGGAAAAAGACAGCGACCTGCGTTACCAAACGGCCAGCGAACTGCGCGCGGACCTGAAACGCCTGAAACGTGATTTGGATTCGAGCCGGCGCCCGGCCGCGGAAAAGAGCGCGGTGTCCAATGCCCCCGCGCCCGTGGTCGCGCCCGGCCCGGCAAAGAAGTCCATCGCCGTGCTGTATTTTGAGAATCAAAGCGGGGTCAAGGAAGACGAATACCTCCGTGACGGCATCACCGAAGACGTCATTACCGAGCTATCCAAAATTCGCGGGCTGAACACGTTCTCCCGCCCCACGGTCCTAGCCTTCCGGGACAAAACCGTGACCCCCGCGCAAATTGGCCAGCAGCTGGGCGCAGCGTATGTGCTCACCGGCACGGTGCGCCGCGCCGGAGCCCGCCTGCGCATCAGCGCGCAACTGGTGGACACCCGCACGGACTTTCCCTTGTGGTCGGAACGCTTCGACCGCGAGATGAAAGACGTTTTTGAAGTGCAAGACGAGATGGCCCGCAAGATTGCCGAGGCTTTGCGCGTGACGCTTTCCCCGCAGGAGCTGGAGGCCCTGGCCGACAAGCCCACGGAAAACCCGCAAGCCTACGATCTATATTTGCGCGGCAAGCGTTACGCGCGGCGCTTGACGCGCCAGGACGTGGAGTTCGCGCTGCAAATGTTTGAAAACGCCGTGGCCCTGGACGCCAGCTTCGCGCTGGCCTACGCCGCATGCGCCAACGCCTGCGCCATGTACTACTCCTTCTTCAGCCGCGACCCCGTGTGGGTGGAACGCGCGCGCGAAGCCTCCGGCAGGGCCGTGGCGCTGCGCTGGGACTTGCCTGAAACCCACGTCAGCCAAGCATGGGTACTCTACGCCGCGGGCCTTTATGACGAAGCCGGGCGCATGGTGCGCAAGGCCATCGAACGCAAACGGGACTGCGATGGCGCTTATTACCTGCTCTGTCGCGCATTGTTTGCCGCTGGACGCTACCAGGAAGTGGTGGACGTGGCGGAAACGGCCATCGAAGCCAGCGGCGAGGACTACAACGTGTACGTGCCGATCGTGAACGCGCTCGGGGCTATGAATCGCGGAGATGCGGAACTGAATATGACCCAGCGCCGCATCGCGGCGCTTGAAAATCACTTGAAACAGGTGCCAGAAGACGCGCGTGCGCGAATCCTGCTGGGCTCGGACTATGCGCGCTGGGGACGAGAGGAAGACGCTATGCGCGAACTGAGCCTGGCGGTGACCTTGCGCGCCAATGAGGCTTCCATTTTGTACAACGCGGCCTGCGTGTACTGCCTGCTGAAGAAAAAGCCCGAGGCCCTGGAGGCGCTGCGCAAAGCTTGGGAGGCGGGCTCCAAGGATGCGGTATGGGCGCGCCGCGATCCGGACCTGGCCTCGCTGCATGGTGAGCCAGAGTTTGAGCGCATGTATCCGGAGAAGCCCGCGGCACCGAGCGCCTCGGCGTCTCACTAGCAGCGGCGGCGCCCCCCCGCACGCCAAAGAAGAATAGAAACTGATGTGGTACGCGCTGCGAATAAGTTGCGCGCGGAATTTGCGAGGCAAGGTAGAATTTCACTCCAGGGGTGACGGCTGCCAACCCCGCAGCCGTTACAAGTCCAAAGAAAAGGGAACTGCCTACCAGGCCCACGATGAGTCGAGTGAATTTAGTGGTGCTGTGGCATATGCACCAGCCGCAGTACCGCGACCCGGAGACGGGCCGTTACGTTTTGCCCTGGACTCGCCTGCACGCTTTGAAGGATTACTGGGGCATGGTCGAGGTGCTCAAGGAATTTCCCAATTTTCACGCCACCTTCAACGTGGTGCCCTCGCTGGGTATCCAGCTCGAAGAATATGCCAGCGGCGAATTCAACGAACCGTGGTTCGCCTTGGCGTTTAAGGAGACCAGCGACCTAACCCGCGAGGACAAAGCCGAGATTTTGGCGCGCGCGTTCCAGGTGAACCACGAGCGCCTGATGTCTCGCTGGCCGCGCTTCGTGGAATTGTACGAATGGTCGCAGCCCGCGGGAGGCGCGCAGGCGCTGGTCACCTTCACCTCGCGCGACTGGCGTGATCTGCAGGTGCTTTCCCAGCTCGCCTGGATGGACGAAGTGTGGCTCGCGAAGGACGAAGCCGTCAGCCGCCTGGCCACCAAGGGCAAGGACTTTTCTGATTACGACCATGCTGTTCTGAAAGCCAAGCAGCTGGAGTTCATGAAGCTGGTACTGCCCGCGTATCGCGAAGCCGCGCAGCGCGGTCAGATCGAGCTGAGCACCACGCCTTTTTATCACCCCATCCTGCCCTTGCTCTGCGATTCGGACATCGCGCGCGTCGCCAATCCCAGCACCCCGCTTCCCAGGCGTGCCTATCGCCGCCCGGAAGACGCGCGGGAACAGCTT
>DATFYV010000350.1:0-4518 GCA_035314845.1 Candidatus Acidiferrum sp. | reverse complement strand
CATGATCGGGTCCCAGTTGACGTGTTGCGTCGGGCGAGCGACGGGGCGGCCCTCGTGGTCCATGACGCGCACGCCGCTTTGCGTGAGCACCGCGATGTCTCCGTCGACCAGGAAGAAAATCTCGCGGGTGTGCTCCAGGAGTGCGGGAATGTCGCTGGCCACGAAATACTCGCCTTCGCCAATGCCGATCACCGAGGGCGGGCCGAGACGTGCGGCGACGATTTTATGCGGATCATTGGCGGAGAGGAACACCAGGGCGTAGATGCCGCGCAGTTGCTTGAGCGTGTGACGCACGGCCTCTTCGAGAGGAACGGCGCCGGCCTGGGAATATTTCTCCACCAGGTGGGCGACGACTTCGGTGTCGGTTTCGGTGACGAATTTGTGGCCTTCGCTCTGCAGCTGCTCTTTCAGCTCCAGATAATTTTCGATGATGCCGTTGTGCACCACCACGATCTGTCCGCTGCAGTCGCGATGCGGGTGGGCATTTTCTTCCGTAGGACGGCCATGCGTGGCCCATCGCGTGTGGCCGATGCCGTAGGTGCCCTCGATGGGCGATTTGCGGATGACTTCTTCAAGATTGCGCAGTTTGCCGGAGGCACGCCGGATCTCCAACTGACCGGAGGAGTTGACCACGGCGATGCCCGCTGAGTCGTAGCCGCGGTATTCAAGTTTGCGCAGGCCTTCGATGATTACGGGCACAACTTTCTTCGGGCCGATGTAGCCGACAATCCCGCACATGCGACGATCTCCTGGTGACTATTCCAGCGTAACACGGGGGACGTGACCGCTCGGTTGGTGGAATGCGTACTTGTGACGAAACTGCTGGGTGATGCGCTGCAACCGCGAAAGCGGCGTCAAGCCGCCGCGGCGCAAAATACTAGCGAATCGGGAGGGTAGGGGCGGGCTGCAGGTCGTAGCTTACGAGTTTATCGTTGGCGTCGAAGCGAAAGGTGACTCGCGCGGTCTCCGGCTGGATGGTTTCGGGATTGATGTGGTTCACGATGACCACCAGGGTGTGGGGCTCGACGGAATCGCGCTGCTCGTAGCCGCGCACGCGGACGAAATTCTCTACCCGCGCCGATGGAGTGCCGGGCGGTAGTTGTTCCGCCAGCAGCGCATCAATGCCCTTCAGTTTCGGATCGGATGTGTGGACGTTTTTATCTTTTTGGCAGGCTGCGGCGCTGAGGCAAAGAACGAGCAGGAGCACAAATAGCGCCGTAAAAAAAGTACGGGGAACGCGTGAATGAGAAGAGGAGGGAGTCATAGTTTTGTGGCGACGCCAGGAGGTGGTCAGTCCACAATCTCGAAGCGAAACTCCTCGATGACCTGGTTGGTCAAAACTTCTTTGGAGATGCGTTCCACTTGCGCCTGGGCTTCCTCGCGGCTCCAGCCATCCAGATTTAGGACGAAAAACTTGCCTTGGCGCACGTCTTTTACCGCGGCGTAGCCCAAGCCGGAGAGCGCGTGCTGAATAGTCTGGCCCTGGGGATCGAGAACCGTGCGTTTCGGCATCACCCATACGTGAGCTTTCATGCCGAGAGTATAACCGGGGGACGGCGGTTAGCAAAACCGGCTCAATAGGGCCAGTTCATTTCGAGAAACGGTTTCTAGCGAAAGGCGTGCGTAAAACTCATTTCCACCAGGCGCTCGAGTTCGGATTTGTCGAGGCCCATTTTGGCGGCGTTTTCGTATTCACCGGTCAGCGTCGTGTGAAACATGGTGGGGTCGTCGGTGGAGAGGACAATAGGAACGCCGTGGCGGAAGAGTTTTGGCAAGGGATGCTGCTCGATGGTGGGCGCATCCGTGCCGAGTTGCAGGGCTAACGCGCCGGTGCAAATGTTGCTGGCGGGGCAAACTTCCAGGGGGATTTGGCGCTCGGCCAGCAGATCCATGAGCGCAGGGTCGCGGATGGCGGCGATGCCGTGGCCGATGCGATCGACTTTGAGGTGCTCGATGGCTTGCCGGATATTTTCCGGGCCGCCGACTTCGCCGGCGTGAATGAGGCGGCGCATGCCCAAGTCTTCGGCACGGCCATAGACGGCGCGAAAATCGCGTGCGGGAATGCTGCGTTCGTCGCCGCCGATGCCGAAGGCCACGATTTTATCGCTATGGCAGCGCCCCGCGGCCTCGACCACGGCCATGGCGGCTTCCACGCCAAACTGGCGGACGGCGTCCCACACCCAGCGCAAGCGCAAACCACGGCGCTCGTAGTCTTCGGCGGCTTCCAGCATGGCTTCAAAGTTGGCTTGTGGGTCCTGGCCGCGCAGTTGCATGACGCCGATGGACAGCGTGACCTCGGCGTAGACGACGTGTTGCGCGAGCAGGGCGTCGGCGAAATCGCGGACGATGACACCATAGTCGCGCGGCTCGCGCAAAAACGACGTGACCCACTTGAAACTCTCGATGAACTCCACGAAGTCCTGGTAAGCGTAGCGGCGCCGCACCTCCTCTTCGCTGACCACGAGGCCGTGGTTCGCGGCGATCTTCGCCACCGTGGAAGGTTGCATGGAGCCTTCCAGATGAACATGCAACTCCGCTTTTGGCAGCGTGGCGATGCGGGCGGGGAGAACGCTCAAGTGGAGGAACCCTTTCGACGGCAAGATCGCGTGGCTGGCAAGAATCGTGGCGATGGAAAAATCGCGCTGAAACGAAATCACTGCCGCGCGAAATAATCAGTGCGGCAGTTGCGGCCTGCCCGCATTGATCCACGCCGTCAACCAGTAGGAGCCGGTATCCGTGGCCGCGTTGGAGAGCTGGTGGATCAAAATCGCCGCGGATAAATTGTAAAAGCGGTCGTAGTATTCGTCGGTGTAGGAAGTTTGCCCGAGCTGGGCATTGCGATCGGCGAGCAGCACGTTTTCAATGACGCTGTGGGAGGCCAGGCTGGATTCAAACGCGTGGTCGGTGGGATCGCCGATAAAGGACGCATCGTTTGGGCGCATAGGAAAGAACGAGGAAAAGCGGTCCACCAAGGTGCTGCCGAAGCGTTCGTCGATGCCGACTTGCCCGCTGAGCCGGCCGTCGTAATTGTCAGTGGTGTGGAAAGGGTCGTTGGTCTCGCCGACGTAAAAGGCCAGGATGGCGGCGTCGATTTTCGCTTCGTCCCAGTGGCCCATTTTCATGGCTTCAGTGAGTTTTTGGCTGTACACGCCGACTTGCCACGGCAGCAGCCCGTTGCCTTCCAGCTTCCACTTGCCAACCTTTGAAACCGCAGCTTTGTAGTTGCGTGGCAGGGCTGCAAAAGGGAAGCGGCCGTACTTATCGAAATACAGGTAGTGATTGCGGCGCTCGGTGGTGGACTTAGCCATCAGGTCGACGGGATCGCTCACATGCTGGAGCAGCGTGGCTCGGTTTGCTTCGAAGTAGCCGCGAATTTCCGGGGGCAGCGTATCGATCGCTTGATTGACGATAAGTTTTTGCCCGTTGCGTCCCCAGGCGTGCGCAGCGTGAGGCAACAACGCGGCGAGCGCGACTACCGCCAGCATCGCCGGCATCCTTTTCAGCAGCTGGTTGACGCGACGTCGCGACATGCGGCGGTTCCTTTTCGGCTCAGGCGCGCCCACGTTACGGGCGATTCGCGGCGCGCAAAGTGCTTCGCTTGCTGCCATAAAGAGAATAAAGCACCAGACCTATGATCATCCAAACGAAGAAACGAATCCAGTTCATGATCGGCAGGCCGGCCATCAGCAGCAGGCAGGTGAGGATGGTGATGATGGGAGCGAGCGGGCCGCCGGGCGCGCGGAAGGCGCGGTGGCGATTGGGCTCGCGATAGCGAAGGATCAATACGCCGCCGGCTACCAGCGCGAAAGCGAAGAGCGTACCGATATTGGAGAGATCCGCGAGGGTGCCGATGTCCAGAAGTCCGGCGGGGATGCCCACGACGAAGCCCGCAGTCCAGGTGGAGAAGGCCGGCGTTTGATAGCGGCGATGCACGCGGGAAAATATTTTGGGGAACAGGCCGTCACGGGACATGGCGAACCACACGCGGGCCTGGCCAAGCTGAAACACCAGCAGGGAAGAGATCATGCCCATGAGTGCGCCGATCAGGACGACGAGGCGCACGCTGGAAAAGTTTAGCTTTTTCAGGGTGTTTACTACCGGCGCGGCATCGTCAACCAGCGTGTCCCAACGGACCAGGCCGGTCAGCACCACCACTACGGCAATATAAAGAACGGTGCAAACGACCAGGGTGGCGATAATGCCGATGGGCAGATCTCGTTGCGGATTCTTGCACTCCTCGGCGGCGGTGGAAACGGAATCGAACCCGATGTACGTGAAGAAGACGATCGAGCCGCCAGTGAGAATTCCCGGCCAGCCGTTCGGCGCGAAAGGATGCCAGTTGGCCGGATGAATCAGGCGCGCGGCGAAGCTCACGAAGACCAGAATGGCTATAACCTTTAACAGCACCATGATGTTGTTGGTCTCTGCCGACTCGCGGATTCCGCGCACCAGGATCACGGTGAGCAGCATGACGATGATGAAGGCCGGCCAGTTGAAACCAAAGTGCCAGCCCGCGCC
>DATFYV010000349.1:0-16921 GCA_035314845.1 Candidatus Acidiferrum sp. | reverse complement strand
GATCACCGAGCTGGGAATTGGCGAGTTGACGTATCACGACAAGAGCAGCGGGGCGGAGTCCGAGCCGATTGCAATTATTCGGGGGTTTGCGGAAGTGCTGCCGGATCGCGTGACGGTGCTGGCGGAAACCGCGGAGTTGGCCCACGAAATCGATGTGGCGCGGGCCGAGGCAGCGCTGCGGCGGGCGCAGGAACGCATCGCGGCGAGTCCGGCGGACCTCGATTGGGATCGCGCGACGATGGCGCTCCAGCGGGCCCTGATTCGCATTCAGGTGGCGAGAAAACAACGTGGCGCGCCGATGTTTACTTCGTAGCGATTGGGCCAAGGCATTTTGCTGCGAATCCCCGCTAAATCAACCATTTTTGAGGGGCGCCGGGCCTTGCGACGGCGCTGCGGTGCGGGTCATCTAATTGCTTCGGAGGCAGCCAGCCATGGATGCCATAACGATGTATAGTTCGCCTTGGTGCCCGGATTGCCGGCGCGCAAAATCGTTCATGAAGGAACGCGGGGTGGAGTTTCGCGAAGTGAATATTGAAGACGATGATGCCGCGGCGGAGTTGGTGATCAAGGCCAACAATGGCAAACGCAAGGTGCCGACGCTGGAGATCGGCGGACGCTATTTTGCGTGCAGCCCGTTTAATGCCCAGGCGCTGGCGGACGAGTTGAAGATTCCACTGAATTCGTAGTCTGCGCGGTAGAGCTGCGCTCTGCCGCTCACAAATTTCTCTCCATTCCAGTAAGCATATCTCGCGGGTGCGCTAGGCGACTAAGAGCCCGCGGGCCCAGACGCGGTTGACGTGCAGGTCTTCATCGAGGAGGACGATGTCGGCGTCGGCTCCGGTGCGCAGCGAGCCCTTCTTAAATTCGAGACCCAGAAGCGTGGCGGGATTGAGCGTGAGCATGCGCACGGCGTCGCAGAGCGAAGCGCCTAACGCGACGATATTGCGCAGGGAGCGATCCAGAGTTAGCGTGCTGCCCGCCAGTTTGCCTTCGGCGTTGCGGCAGACTCCGCCGGTTACCGTCACCTCGAGATTTCCCAGCTGATATTTTCCGTCGGGCATGCCAGTGGCGGAAATGCCATCGCTGACGAGGATTACGTGGCTGGCGCCTTTGGCTTTGAGCAGGAGGCGCATCGCGGCTTCGTCGACGTGCACGTTGTCGGCGATCAGCTCGGCGGTGACTTCGGGAGAAGTGAGGACCGCGCCGATGACGCCGCTGTCGCGATGGGAGAAGGGGCGCATGGCGTTGTAGACGTGTACGGCGTGGCGGGCGCCGTGGGCGATGGCGGCGCGGGCTTGTTCATAGGTGGCGTCAGTGTGGCCAATGGCCACGACCATGCCGGCTTTGCGGGCGGCGTCGATGCAGGGGATGGCGCCGAGCAGCTCGGGCGCGATGGTCAGGATGGCAGCGGATCCCGCGGCGGCCTGCAGTAGCTGGTCGAGAAAGCCCGCGGAGGGCAGGCGCAGGTATTCGGCGGGGTGCACGCCGCGCCTGACCGCGCTGATGAATGGCCCTTCAAAATGGATGCCGAGAACCTCTGCACGAGGCTCCGCGCCCGCGCCGCCGGATTCATGCTGCTGGCTGATGTACTTCGCGATGGCGGCTACGCTGCGCAGCGTGACGTCGGGGCTGGCAGTTACCGTAGTGGCCACGATGCTGGTGGTGCCGTGCGTGGCGACGGTGCGCGTTACCGTGCGCAGGGCCTCCGGGGTGCCTTCCATGACGTCGTGGCCGCCCGCGCCATGAATGTGCACGTCGACGAAGCCGGGAATGGCGGTGCTGTCGAGAGCCGAGATTTCCTGCGCGCCGGCGGGGAGCGCTATGGAGTCGCGGGAGGCCACGGTTTCGATGACGCCGTCGCGGATGAGAATGGCGGCGTCGGCGATTTCCGCGGTGGGGGTCAGGGCGCGTTTGCAGTGCAGGAGTTGGGTGGTCATTTGTGAGATGTGCGGGACGGTCGCGAGAGCGGCAGAGCAGGCGAGGCCGTCTGCTCCATCGTAATCGATGTAGGACTTGGGACAAAACGGCGGGGTTGTTACTGGTTGACGCGGCGGAAAAGCGGAACCCGGGCTCCGGCACCCAAAAAAAAACGGGAGGATTCTCTGGGATCCTCCCGTCCTTTCTTCTCTCCAGGGAAAAATTCTTACCGGCCGGCGGCGTAAAGCGCGAAGATGCTGCCGACGGTTCGGTTGGCTACTGCTGCGCGGGCGTCGCCGTGCTGGCGGAGGCCGTTGCAGCGGACTTGGGCACGCTGAGATAGCCCGACGCGGTAGTCTTGCTGACTTTGTTTACCACCAGTTCAAGAGCGGCGCGGCTGCCGCCGACGTAGAAGAAAATCGGCTCGTTTACGGAGCGATTCTTCTTTTCAAATTCCTTGTCGTCGGCGAGAACGTTGATGGTGTACTGATTTTTCTTGGTGTTGGTGTCGCGCAATTCGACGGCGATGCTGCCAACCTTTTGCGAACCGGCTTTGCGCGTGACCGTGAATTCGTAATAATCGCGCTGGCCCATGCGGCGGAGCTGATCGATTTCGTCGTGGTTGCGGGCGATCAGCGTGCCCATTTCGCTGCGGGCCATCTGCAGATTGTTGTTGGTGGCGTCGAGACCGGTCTTGACGCCAGTGACGTCGCCGTTGAGCTTGGCGACATCATCGGTGCTCGCTTTGGTGGCCAGTTGCGAGCTGACGTCGGACTTCAGGCCGGTGAGTTTCTTGTCATAGGCCACGGCTACTTGCTTGGTCTGCTTGCGAGCGGCGACCAGGTCGGCTTCCGTCACGTTGAGTTTATCGGTGACTACCTTCAGATCGCTCTGCAGCTGTTGGTTGGCCTCATCGGATTTCGCCAGCCGCTGGTTCAGGGCGTCGTTGGACTGTTTTAGGGATGCTTCCGTGGCTTGCCCCACACTCTTGACCTGGTTAAGGGCGCTCCAGCCGACTCCTAGGCCTGCAAGGGAGAGGGCTCCTAGTACGATTACCGCGAGGCCGACCCACCGGGGGGTGCCTGCGGTGGTGGACTGGTATACCGGTTCTTGAAATTCGCTCATTGCGGCGGCTCCTTGGATGCTTCGCTGGTGCGTTGCTTAGACCTACACGTGAGTCTGGGGTGTTAGGGAGCAGATGACTTTCCACAGGCACATCCGAAGCGAGGTGGGCGGTAAGGAGCTGTTAATGTGTAGGTTAGATGGAGGAAAGGGCATGGAGGCCGCCTCGTTTATGAGTACTAGTACCAGTAAAGATTACGCGATTGTTTCTGGACTGGTAATAATTGCTGAAAAAGAGAGAGCGCGGGTGACGAGCCCTCTCTCTGGGAGCGGTCCAAAATTTGGATCCACGCGGAGGGATTGGACCCACTGGGATAAAGCATTATAATTGTTTTAGTTAGGGAGATCTAAATTACGCCACTTGAGAAATGGGGCGAAGCAGGGGGCGACGGTGCACTCCGCCGGAGGCGCCAAAATCGCGGTCCAGAGTGGTTGTGGCGGCTTCCTGGACCATGCGGCAATCGTCGCAACGGAGCAAATGGCTCTCGATCTCGGCTTCAACGGCGGCTGAGAGTCTGCCTTCTAAATACCAACAAATGAGATGGATAGTGTCCCTACAGCTCATATGCAACTGCCCCCCGGGGCCCGGAACTGCTACTGCGAAACCGATATTTCTTAGGGCATTTGCAAGGCCAAATCGCCCCCCGCAGAGCATATCGGTAAGTCGTTTTTTTTGATAAAATTACAAACGCTTCTCAGCGGCCCCACAGATGTCGTCGGAAATTTAGGGAACTATTGCACTCTTGTAGGCTCTATCTGTGCAGCTTTTTGGCCCACGGTTACGATGCAATCCGGCTTGTCCCGTTAGCACGGCTCACACTGCCGCCGCGGCTGGTTTTGCCGCCGCGGTGCGATCGAACTTCATTACTTCCGCCTTGCCATCGCGATCTACTTTGACGTGGTCGCCCGGAAGGACGGTGCCTTCCAGAATGCGCATGGCCAGGGGATCCTGGATCAAGCGCTGGATGGTGCGGCGCAGGGGGCGAGCGCCGTACGCCGGGTCATAACCTTCGCTGAGCAGCAAGTCCGTCGCGGCGGGCGTAAGCTGCAAGCTAATCTTGCGCTCGACGAGCAGGTTCTCGACGTTCTTGAGCAGCAGGTTGACGATGCGCGCGAGCTGTTCTTTGCCGAGAGGATTGAAGATCACGATTTCGTCGATGCGGTTGATGAACTCCGGGCGGAACGCGGCGCGCAACGCGTCCATGGCTTGCTTGCGGGCGCGTTCTGGATCTTTGTTGGCCAGTTCGAAAATGGCCGTGGAGCCGACGTTGCTGGTCATCACCAAAACGGTGTTGCGAAAATCCACGGTGCGGCCTTTGCCGTCCGTGAGCCGGCCATCTTCCAGAATCTGCAACAGCACGTTAAAAACATCGGGGTGCGCCTTTTCGATTTCGTCGAAGAGAACGACCGAGTAGGGATGGCGGCGCACTTGTTCGGTGAGTTGTCCGCCTTCTTCGTAACCGACATAGCCCGGGGGGGCGCCCATCAGGCGCGAGACGCTGTGCTTTTCCATGTACTCGGACATGTCTATGCGGATCATGAGTTTTTCGTCATCGAATAGAAACTCCGCCAGCGCCCGCGCCAGTTCGGTTTTGCCGACGCCCGTGGGGCCCAGGAAAATAAAGGAGCCGATGGGTCGCTTGGCCTCGGAGAGTCCGGCGCGGCTGCGGCGCACGGCGTTGGCAACGCGGGCGAGGGCGTCTTCCTGGCCCACCACGCGCTGGCGCAGGCGATCTTCCATTTTGACGAGCTTCTGGGCTTCGCCTTCGAGTAAACGTCCGGTGGGAATGCCGGTCCACTTGCTGACCAGTTTGGCGATGTCCTCCTCATCGACCTCTTCCTTGAGCATCGGCGAACCCTTGTGCAGCGAAGCGAACTGCGCTTCGGCCTGTTTCAGGTCCCGTTCCGCGGCAGCGATTTGGCCGTAGCGAATTTCCGCGACTTTGGCCAGTTCTCCCGCGCGTTCGTACTTCAGCTCTTCCGCGTGGAGCTGCTCGATCTGTTCCTTGCGCTTGCGAATGGTGGCGATGGCGTTTTTTTCCGCCTGCCAGATGGCCTTGCGGCCGCTCGAATCTTCCTTGAGCTTGGCCAGTTCCTTGTCGATTTGTTCGCGGCGCTCCTTGGAGTGCGCGTCTTTTTCCTTGAGCAGCGCCTGGCGTTCGATTTCGAGCTGCAGGATGCGGCGCTCGATTTCATCGATTTCCACGGGCAGGGAATCGATCTGCATGCGCAGGCTGGCCGCGGCTTCATCGATCAGGTCGATGGCTTTATCGGGGAGGAAGCGGTCTGCGATGTAGCGATGAGACAGCGTGGCGGCGGCGAGGATGGCGGCGTCCTTGATGCGCACGCCGTGATGCACTTCGTAGCGCTCTTTCAGTCCGCGCAAAATGGCGATGGTGTCTTCCACTGTGGGTTCAGTGACGAGCACGGGCTGGAAGCGGCGTTCGAGCGCGGGATCTTTTTCGATATTTTTCTTGTACTCGTTGAGCGTGGTGGCGCCGATGGCACGGAGTTCGCCGCGCGCCAAAGCAGGCTTCAACATGTTGGAGGCGTCCATAGCCCCTTCGGCAGCGCCAGCGCCGACCAGCGTGTGCAGCTCATCGATGAACAGAATGATCTGCCCCTCGGCGTCGGTGATTTCCTTCAGCACCGCTTTCAGGCGGTCTTCAAATTCACCGCGATATTTCGCCCCCGCCACCAGCGCAGCCAAATCGAGCGCGACCAATCTTTTCGTTTTCAATACATCGGGCACATCGCCGGCGACGATACGCTGCGCGAGTCCTTCGACGATGGCGGTTTTGCCCACGCCGGGTTCGCCAATGAGTACCGGATTATTTTTGGTCCGTCGCGCCAAAATTTGCATAACGCGGCGAATTTCCTCATCGCGGCCGATCACGGGATCGAGCTTGCCGCGGCGCGCCATGTCCGTCAGGTCACGGGCGTATTTTTCCAGCGATTCGTAGGTGGCTTCGGGATTTTGCGAGGTGACGCGCTGCGTGCCGCGCACGCTGGTCAGGGCCTGCAAAATAGCTTCATGCGTGGCGCCTTGCTTCTTGAGTAGTTGCCCGGCGGGATCTTTTTCCGCGCCGGCAATGGCCAGGAACATGTGCTCGGTGGAGACGTACTCATCCTTAAAATTCTTGGCTTCGTCGAACGCGCGCTCGAGCACCGCGTTGAGGGCTTTACCCAAGTGCTGTTGATCGAAGCCGGAAACTTTTGGCAGGCGCGCCACTTCCCGCGCGATCTCCTGGTTCAGCGCTTCCGGACGGATGCCCAGGCGGGCCAGCAGCGGCGATACTACGCCGTCTTTCTGGGCGACCAGGGCTTCGAGCAGGTGCAGCGGTTCGATCTGCTGATTTTCGTGGCGCGCGGCAACTTCCTGCGCTTGGCGCAGAGCTTCCTGGGCCTTAACGGTCATTTTTTCAAATTGCAACATTGCGAACCTCACCTCATGTTTCGTTCTTCGTGTCCTTGGACGGCCAGCTTAGATCATTCGATGCATGAAAAAAGGGGCTGGCACCAGCCAGCCCCTCTCCGGTAGCAACTAGCGTGGGTTACTTACTTCGCGCCCGCCGCCGCGGCCATCGCCGGAGCGTTGGTTGTGCCGCTCACAGTGACTTTGATCTGCTTCGGCTTGGCCTCTTCACGCTTCGGAAGGGTCAAGGTCAACACACCATTTTCATAAGCGGCCTTGATGGCTTCCGAGTTGACAGTGTTGGCCAGCGAAAAGCTGCGTGCAAAGGAGCCGTAGGAGCGCTCCACCCGCAGATAGTCGCCTTCGTTGGTCTTTTTCTCGAATTTGCGTTCGCCGCGAATGGTCAGCAGGTTGTTCTCGACGCGAATGTCGAGGGCCTTGGGATCCATGTCGGGCAAATCGGCCTTGACGACCAACTCATGCTCGTTTTCAAAGATGTCCACGGCGGGGGCCCAAGTGGTGAGATTGGATTCCTGGCCTGCGCGTTCAAAGAGATCGTTGAAAATGCGAGCGAAATGATCTTGCGGATTGGAAGAGCCACGTTGGCCTTCCCAGCGATTGATGAGAGTCATGGTAAAAGGAACCTCCAGAAGTTTTCTATATCCAACAGCAGACACATAATAAAATATGCGTGTATCATTGTCAAGTATTATTTTCTGGTCTGCCAGATGCTCCATAAGCAGCTAATTATAAATGACTTGCTTGCAGATTGGATGGCGGCACGCAGGACGCGACACCGACTCTGAATGTCTCGCTGCGTCTGGCAAATGGGGTCTTTTCTGCTTTACTGATACACTGCATCCTGATGCGAATTGATGACTTCGACTACCAGTTACCACAGGCTCTGATTGCGCAATATCCTCCCGAGAAGCGCGATGGAGCTCGCCTATTGGTGGTGGACCGCCGGGGCGGGCAGTTGAGCGACCGCCAGTTTGCAGAGTTCCCCAGCCTGCTGCGCGGAGATGAATTGCTGGTATTCAACAATGCGCGAGTAATTCCGGCGCGGCTCTATGGTCGCCGCGAGGATGGCTCTCCCGACGCAAAGCGCACGGCGCGCAATCCGCAACCGAGTGGTGAGATCGAGGTTTTTCTTTCACGCGAAATCGCCCCCGACACCTGGGAGGCGCTGGTGCGACCGGGCAAGAAAGTAGCGCCCGGGACCAGAATCGTTTTCGGCGCGGGAGAGCTGGGGGGGCGGATTACCAGCCGCGGAGATTTCGGGCTACGGGTGATCGAATTTCGCTCCCAGGATGGGCGCATGGTAAGCGAGCATTTCGAAGAGCTGGGCCACATACCGTTACCGCCGTACATCGACCGCGGGGACGAGGCGGCAGACCGGGAACGGTATCAAACGGTTTTTGCGAAGCGTCCCGGTGCGGTAGCCGCTCCGACCGCGGGCCTGCATTTTACGCCAGGGATTTTGCAGGCCATCCGCGATCGCGGCGCGGAAACCTGCGAGTTGACGCTGGATGTGGGACTGGGAACGTTTCAACCCATTCGGAGCGAGACACTCGAAGGGCACCAGATGCACGCCGAGTCTTACGTCATTCCCGAGGAGGCCGCCGAACGCATCCGCGCGGCGCGGGCCGCGGGGCGGCCGATTCTGGCGGTGGGAACAACCGTGGTGCGAGCGCTGGAAGCTTCCGCGTTGCGCGCGGCAAGCTCCAAAGAGGGGGCAATTTTGAAAGCAGGCGGCGACGAAGCCACACTGTTCATCTATCCAGGATTTGCGTTTCGCGTGGTGGATGCGCTACTGACCAATTTTCATCTACCGCGTTCGACGCTGTTGGCGCTGGTGAGCGCCTTCGCGGGCCGTGAACAGGTGCTGGGTGCTTACCGGCACGCGGTGGAGAACGGTTATCGCTTTTACAGCTACGGAGATTGCATGCTGTTGCGCTAAGGAACGCGACGGTGAGTCCGGACTACGGTGGAGGCGAGGTGTCTTAGGAAGGTGGCAGAAACAGAAGCCTGCGCGCTCCCTGGTACCATTTCACCGCCACGGAATGGAGCAAGGCGGCGCAAGCATCGGCGGGGTTCTGCCACTGCAGCATCTTCGCGGAAAGGTTCACGAACAGGGAAGCAGCCGCGGGTACAGCCGCCGGCCACTTCCCGCTCGCATTGTTGAAAGGGCGCACCGGAATCCTTTCGTTATTCGGAGAAGACAAAAACTTTGGTCTTGCCCGAGAAGCGGACTTCCTTCACGTGGCCATCTTCGCCGATAAGCAGGGAATCATAGGCGGCTTTGCTATCGCGGTCTTCCCAGCGGCCTTCCGATTCGGCGACCACACTCTTGCCTTTTTGCACGGTGGCGTGGTTGCCGTCGATCATCAGTTTGTAATCTCCGGCGCGCAGATCAGCTTTGCCGATTTTGGCGGTCTGGGAGATGGTGACGTTGGTAACGGTGGGTTTGGCGAACACGGGAGTAGCCAGCGCCACAGCCGCGAGTACTGCGATAATGCGCAATCCGGAGACGAATTTCATGAGCGTTTCCTGCCTTTCAAAGCGAACGAGTCAGCCGTGCAGGACCACGATAGGAAGCGAGCGAGTTGACACGCGGGCGGCGGACGAGTACTCTCGCCCGGAAGACACCTATACTTCCTGGACTAACGGCCGGAAAGATTGCGTGTCGCACGCCCCGCGGCTGCCACCGCGGGGTTTTTCGTTTCACATCCCCAGAGACCTTGCCCTGGCTGCACTGGTATAGACGAAGGCGCACTGGAGAATGTTTCGGAGACTGGCGAAAATAATTGGCGATGCGTGTTTGTAATTTCTCAGGCCGGGGCCGACCTGCGTGCAATTCATCTTCCAGTTGGTTTCAAAATATCGTGAATGTTCCTCCGCCATGGAACGCCTGATGTTTGCTGCAAACTGCGAGTGGCACCCTGCGTGCATCGTTTCGCAGGTTCCTTTATACTCTTCCGTACTCACCTGATGCCTGGCACGCGCATTCTCGTTATCAGCGATCTGCACGCCAACGCCACGGCCCTGGAAGCCGTGCTCTCCGCGGCCGAAGGGCGATGGGATATGAGTGTGTGTCTCGGCGATGTAGTTGGTTATGGGCCGGATCCCAATGAAGTGACCGCCCGCGTGCGCGCGCTGGGAGCGACCACCATTCGCGGCAATCACGACAAAGCCATCGCGGGCATCATGGACACCGTGGATTTCAATCCCGTGGCGCGCGCGGCGGTGGATTGGACGCAAGCGGAACTGGAGCCGGGAAATCTGGCATGGCTGGCGGCGCTGAGTCCGGGACCGCTGCCGGCCGATGGGATTGTGCTGATTCACGGGGCGTATCAGGACGAGGACGAGTATGTGTTTACACCCTCGCAGGCCATGGACGGGCTGCTGGATTCGTCTTCGGCGGTTACGTTTTTCGGGCACACGCACCATCAAGGCGGATTTTCCTTTTTGGACACCAGTGTGGAGATGCTGCAGATTCGTCCCCGGCCCAGCGAATCATTCACCGCGCTGCGCCTTGAGCCAGGGCGCCGCTACTTGCTGAATCCCGGTTCTGTGGGACAGCCGCGGGACGGCGATCCGCGGGCCGCATTTGCCATCGCGGACCTGGAGCACGAAATCGTGGAGTTCTGGCGCGTGCCGTATGATATTTCCGCGGTGCAGGAGCGCATGCGAAGCGCGCACCTTCCGGAACCGCTGGCGCAGCGTCTTATGCTGGGCCGTTGATGCCTTGGTTATTGAGACTCGGGCGCTCGCACCGGGCACGGCATGTTGCGCAGGGCGTCGGCCTCGTCCTCACGTAAACGGAACCGCATGAACGAAGAACTCCATATTGGACCGCCCGAGGATCCAGCGCCGCAGCGTACGTCGTTTCGCTACGCGCTGCTGGGGGGCGCGCTGGTGGCATTTGTGGTGGTGGCCGCACTGCTGCTGCCCAGCGGAATATTGCTCAACCCGTGGTTCCGCGGTGATCGCGAGAAGCGTCATGTGAGCGCCTCAGGCGGGCAGCTGTTTTTCGGAGCTGCGGAGCAGTCTTATGCGCCGAAAATTCAGGTAGAAAACCTAGCCATGAGCCGGGCGGAGAATTTTCTCAATCAGGAAGTGACCACGCTGGGTGGAGAAGTGGTGAACTCCGGGGACCGCAGCTTGGAGGGCCTGGAATTGACTGTGGTTTTTACGGATTCCTTGAATCAGGTGGTGTTGCGGGAAGCGCGCACGGTGCTGGATGCCACGGCGCCGCCGCTGACCGCGGGCGCCCGCCGCGAGTTCGAAATCTCCTTCGAGCACGTGCCATCTTCCTGGAATATGCAGCTGCCAGTGTTGTCCGTTACTGCTATGCGAATTGCCTCTTCAAAATAATATTGAATCATTGCCGGTATTAACTATAATTCACGGCGTGGAATTTTCCGCCGAACTCGAAGCTAGCCTGCGGGAGTTTTCCGCGGCGGGCATGGTCGAAATCCGGGAGAACGGCGGGCGTGCAGCGCCGCTGGAAGGGCTCTCGTGGGAAATTCGCGGCACGCCCGAAAAGCCCTTGCTGCACATCTGGTCGGAAGCCTATAACCTAACGCGTCGGGTGTTGGCCATCACCGATCAATCCGAGCATCGGCTGGCCTTGTCCGTCGAACGCTTCGGACGCCTGAAGCCCGACCGCCTGGAATTCATCCGCAGGGATTTCCAGCGCCAGGCTCGGGAAGTTTCGCGCCAGGAATATTGCGACCGCCTAAGAACCATCCTGCTGCAACAGTTTCCGGACGAAACGGTGGATTCGCTGGTGACCAGCGAGGATCTGGAGCATTCCCTGCCGGGAACCTGCGCGCGCGGACTTTTGCATCGCGGTTCCACGTATACCGCCGTGCTAGGTGTTGGCGAACGGGAATCGGCGGACACCATTGCCAAGAGCCTGACGTTTGCTCTGCTGTGGCTGGAACGCTTGCGCGGTTCCAGCGCCGTGCGCGGCTCCATCGGAGAGTTACGGGTCATTTTGCCGGCGAAGAGTTCGAGCGGCGTCGCGCACCTGTGCGGTGCGCTCGGCCGCAATGTAAGCGTGCGGCTGTTTGAATTGGATGCGCGCAGCGAAGTGCTGGAAGAAGTGGATATACCCGCGGCGGGGAATTTGGATTCCTGGCTGGTGCCCCACCGTGAGTTTGCGGCGCTGCTCGACCGCGCTCGTCCCATGCTCTCGCCGATTGTGGCGCTCGCGCCGCGCTCTATTACGCTGCACCCTGTACAGGGCCGCGTGATCGTGCTGCGCTTCCGCGGCTTGCCCCTTGCATATTGGGAAGAGGGCCAGGTATTTCTGTCGCTCGGCGAATCGCGCCAGGCGGTCGCCGGCGACGCGCGCAAGGTGCTGGCGCCGAAAATTCACGAGCTGGATTCACATCGCAATCCGCTAGCCAGCGACACGCGCCACGCCCTCTATCGTGCGCAACCGGAGCGCTGGCTGGAATCGCTAATTCGCGAAGATGTCACGCGCGTGGACGCTGCCCTCGATCCCCGTTTCGCGTATTCCCAGGTGTTCGCCAACGCCGGAACCGATCACGGCATTCTGGACCTGCTGTGCGTCACGCGTTCCGGCAGACTGGCCATTCTGGAATTAAAGGCCAGCGAGCACATTCACCTGCCGTTGCAAGCCGCCGACTACTGGCTGCGCATCCGGCGCCATCTGCAGCAAGACGATTTTCCGCGCTATGGCTACTTTCCGGGAGTCACGTTACAGAAGACCGCGCCGCTGGTTTATCTGGTAGCGCCAGCGCTGCGCTTTCATCCCACCACGGATGTGCTGGTGCGCTACCTCGCGAGTGACATAGATGTTGCGCGCGTGGGCTTGGCGGAGTCCTGGAGGCGCGGATTGCGCGTGGTCATGCGCCACTAAGAAACTCGCCGTCGAATGCCGCGTTGCGCTGTTCCCACTCAATTGCCGCTTATTTCCTATGTTCTTTCCGCCCTGGCAACGGGTAAACTTGTGACCTGCACTGCGAGAGGACGACTTGAACTTTTCCGCAACCATTCGTGAATTCGGCGCCATTTCCGTCGTATACGTGACGGGAAGCCTCACCTCCTTTGAGGTCGGCGGCCTGCGCACCACCATTGCCAGCCTCGTGAAACAAGGACGCAAGAAAATTGTGCTGAACCTTGAGGGTCTGCGCTATCTGGACAGCTCCGGCATCGGCGAACTGGTGCGCAACTACATGACGGTAATCAAGAGTGGCGGCGAAATGAAGGTGGTGGGCCTGAAGTCCAAGGTGGAAGAGATCTTCAAAGTTACGCAACTGCACCAGATTTTCGAGGAATTTCGCGACGAAGCCCAAGCACTCGAAAGCTTTCCCGAAAACCGCAAACGCGCGGAATCGCACTCCGCCGAGCCAAAAGGCCAGCCCTAAAGCAAAAAAAGCAGCGCTAAAAGGAGAGAAGCAGTTAAGGGGTTGCCTTAACTGCTTCCCGGGGTGTGTCCTCGAAGTGGTTTTGAAAGATTAGATGGGTCAGAACGCGTTTGGGTTTCCTAAATCTTTGATTTTTTTCAAAATGCGCCAAACGCCGCGGAACTCCTAGTAAAACAAATACTTACGCCACCGCTCATCGCGATGTCCGATGAGCCGCATGAGCTGCCGCGAAGTGTGCAGCGTGAACGGCCGGGGCCGCCGCGCCAGTTTGAGGCCAGCCTCTTCCGGGGTCCGGTCGCCCTTGCCGTTGTTGCAGCGATAGCAGCAGGCCACCAGATTCTCCCAGGAGGAGCGCCCTCCCCGAGAGCGGGGAACCACGTGGTCCAAGGTCAGCTCGGAGCTGGGGAAAACGCGCCCGCAGAATTGGCAGGTGTTGCGGTCGCGCAGCAGAATATTCTTCCGCGAAAGCGCGCGACTCTGCTGCGGAATATGCCTGTAAGCCAGGAGGCGGATCACCGAAGGAACCTTATGCGCGTGGGCCGCCGAATGCACCTCGGCGCTGTGCATCTCCTCGGCCTGCGCCACGCCCTTTAGCATCAACACCATGGCTCGCCGCACCGCAGTCACGTTAATCGGCTCGTAGGTAGCATTCAGGACCAACACAGGCTCCTGCATAAGCGACGCACGTCGCGGCGTCATCGAGTTGTGGCTTCTACTGCCGGCGGGACCTTCGCTGCCGGGCGCGACGGCTCCGGCGGCTTCGGGGGTATAGCGCCCCCGGGATTCGCTCGCACTGGACCTTGCAGGGCTCACGCGCGTACCTCGGGCTTGCTCGAACTGGACCCGGGGCTAGACCCCGGACTGGACCTTGTAACCGGGCTCTTGGCTGCCCGGGCTACAGTTAAGCCTACCACCGATTGGGCTCCGCCCGCGAGTAAGGCTCGCGAACAGGCATCTAGTGTGGCTCCAGTCGTCAGTACATCATCTACCAGTAAGACGCGTAGCTTGTCAACTTGGGTGCCTGGGCGTGTGGCAAACGCGCCACGGACGGCCTCCCAGCGGTCCTCCGCCGACAAAATCCTTTTAGCAGGCCTTTCCCGTACTCGTTGCAGCAGCACGGGGCGGTAAGGCAGGCGAAGAGCCTTAGCTAGGGGTTTAGCAAGCAACGCTGCTTGGTTGTAGCCCCGTTCGCGCTCGCGCACGCGGTGCAGAGGTACTGGAACCACGATGTCCGCTTGGAAGCGGTCGCCTTGACGACGGACCAGTTCGGCCAAGCGTGCCGCAAACCAGCGCGCCAAAGGTTCCATGCGTTCGTACTTCAAGATCAGATTGGCGCTAACCGCGGCGTCCTGATAAATCATCAAGCTCCGCGCACAGGCAAACGCAAAGCGCGCCTGATGGCAGTCGGGGCAAAGAGGCCGGTCCTCCTCCTCACGTTGGAAAGAGTCCAGCGGCTGCCCACAGATATCGCAGATTCTTGTGGGCGCCGCGGTAAACGACGCCAGGCAAGCATCGCAGATGGGCACGCGGCTCCCACGCATGAGCAGCTGTTCGCAAAGCCGGCAGTCTGCCGGAAGAAACACGCTGGCCAGTGCATCGCCAGCCGCAGAGAGCCAGGCAACGGACCTGCGCCGCAAGGGAAAGGAATCGAGCACACGGGCACCCGCTCGCCCAGCTTACTCCGCCACATTAAATTACGAAAGCTTAAACTTATCGTTGCAGCAACACAGAGGGTAAGCCGGACTGCGCGAGTTCTGGCCGCCTGTTACAGCAGGCCCTGTTCCATTTTTTCCTGGCAGGAAATGCAGTGCTTGGCCCAGGGTACTGCTTCCAGGCGTTTTTGCTGCAGTTCATCCTGGCAGTTCGCGCACACGCCGTATTCGTCCGTATCGATGCGTTTCAGCGCGGCGTCGATCAGATTCAGGATTTTGCGATCCGTGTTCGTCATGCCAAACAAAAACTCTTTGGTGTACGAGTTCGCGGCCTTGTCCGCCAGATCCACGGTCGGGTCATCGTCCGCAGTGCGGCCTTCTTCCTGGGTGCGCGCGATGGTCTTCATCAACTCCTCGCGCCGCGTCGCTAACTTCTTCTTGTAATACTCGAGTCGCTTCTTGTCCATGAGTGTCCCGCCCCACAGTGTCGCTTCCGGGGCCATCTAAAAACTCCGTAGTGTAGGCCGAGTCCGCATCTGTGTCAAGTTGATGACGGTTATGCCGGCCGGATTTCAGGGTGATCTCACCGGATTTATCACCAGGGTTAGTTGTTGGACGCTCACTTACGGATGCGCTAGGAATTGCTTTCCGTAGAGCGGCTTAGTGCGGCATAATCCCCGCACATAAGCCAAAGTGGCTCGCGAAGCTCGACGCGCAAGGTCGCGAAAACATTCTGCCATTTACGGGAGGACTTGGTGAGCGAACGGCCATGGAGTTCGACGGCGCCGCCGTCGGAATTTCGCCCTTACATATCGACCGAGGAGACGCTGAAGGAGTTTACTCTGCGCGCCGTAATCCTGGGCGCACTGTTCGGCCTGCTCTTTGGCGCTGTCACCGTCTATGTGGGGTTGCGTGCCGGACTCACAGTTTCCGCTTCTATTCCCATCTCGGTGTTATCCATTAGCATTCTTCGCGCGTTCGGGCGCTCCACCATTCTTGAAAACAATATTGTGCAGACCACGGGCTCGGCCGGCGAGTCGCTCGCCGCGGGAGTGATGTTCACCATTCCCGCGCTGATCTTCCTCGGCTTCGGCTCGGAATTCACTTTCTGGCGCATTTTTCCTCTCGCTCTACTCGGCGGCTGGCTGGGCGTGCTCTTCATGGTTCCCCTACGTCGCCAGCTCATTGTCAAAGAGCACGGCAATCTCACCTTTCCCGAAGGCACCGCCTGCGCTGACGTTCTCGTTTCCGGCGAACGTGGCGGTTCTTTCGCGGGTCGCGTGTTCTGGGGCCTCGGTCTCGGCGGGGTCTACACCTTCCTCATGAACACGGTGCAAGCTTGGACATCGCAGCCCGAAGCCCGCCCTGAGTGGTTTCCGGGTGCCTCCTTTCGCGCCGCCATCACCTCGGAATATCTTGGCGTTGGCTACATCATCGGCTCGCGCGTTTCCGGCATTCTATTTGCCGGCGGCATCGTCTCGTGGTTGGTGATTATGCCGGCCATCAAGTTCTACGGGCAGCTGGCCAACGGCGTGCCGATCTATCCATCCACCATCCCCATCCCGCAAATGTCGCCGGATCAAATCTGGGGCACCTACATCCGCCCGATGGGTGCGGGTGCTGTCGCGGCTGCGGGACTGATCACCCTGCTGCGCACGCTGCCCACCATCATCTCCGCTCTTCGCGCTGGTTTAAAAGATGTCCAAGCGCAAGGCGCGGGCCAATCCATCGCAACGGATCGCACCGAGCGCGAAGTTCCCATGCGCACGGTGCTCATCGGCGTGGTGGTCATCATTGTCATGATGTGGGTGCTGCTCACCTTTCACCCGCTAAAAGGTGCGGAAACGCATTGGTACCAGAATTTGTTTGCTGGCATTTTTGTGACGGTCTTTGGCTTTCTTTTTGTCACCGTTGCCGGGCGCATTAGCGGCCTGCTCGGCAATTCCTCCAATCCCATCAGCGGCATGAGCATCGCAACGCTCATGGCCACCTGCGCAATTTTTCTGCTGGCCGGTTGGACCGCGCCGAATTATCAAGTTCTCGCGCTTATGATTGGCGGCGTGGTGTGCATCGCCGCGGCCATCGCGGGCGCCACTTCACAGGATTTGAAAACCGGCTATCTCGTGGGCTCAACCCCGTATTGGCAACAGATGGGTCTCTTGATTGGAGTTACGGTCTCTACGCTGGCCATTGGAACTACGCTGAACTTGATGAACAAGGGCCTGGAGAAATATATTCCGCAGCAAATCAACGTGAACATGCAGGCCCTGCCCGCCGGTGTGAAAATCGAACGGCCAACGTTCACCTACAAGGACAAAACCTACACCCTGCTCAATTCCCTCGGCTCTCACGAAGTTCCCGACGGTGAATACCTTTACGATGCCACGTCGCAACGCATCGAGTACCAATGGGCG
>DATFYV010000348.1:0-4821 GCA_035314845.1 Candidatus Acidiferrum sp. | reverse complement strand
GTTTCGCCGGGGGCGTCGATGAATCCGCCGCTGCTATTCAGCAAAAACAATAACGGCTTCTATTACATCACACCGCCAACCTCGCTGGCCGATGCGGCGAAAAGGCTGGATGCCAACCAGGACTTCGACCGCGACCGCATTCTCTCCACGGGAGCGCACGAAGCGATGCCGGGGCACTTTCTGCAACTGTCGATTGCGCGGAGGCATCCGGACTTCGTGCGCAAAATCCAGAACAGCGGTGAATTGGAGGAAGGCTGGGCGTTTTACGGGGAAGAACTGTTCGTGCAACTGGGGCTGTACGGCGACGACCTGGATGGGCGTTATTACACGGCGCAGTGGGAACGGGTGCGCGGCGCGCGAGCGATCGTGGATCCAGAACTGGCCAGCGGGGCCTGGAGCGTCGATGAAGCGATACGATTCTTTGCGCACGAAACGGGGTTTTCGCCAGAACAGGCGAAAGCGGCCATCGCGGCGATCGCGCTGGGCCCAGGGTACGTGATCGCGTATACGGTGGGGCGCGCGGAGATCGAACAACTGCTTGCGGAGTACCGAGCGAAGGCAGGGGCGAAGGCGTCGCTGCATGATTTTCACGTGCGGCTGTTGTGCTACGGGTCGACACCGCTGTCAGTTATGGGGCCGGAATTGCTTGCGGACTTGGCCAAGCCGCTGGCGGAGGTACGGGCCGCAGCGGGATATTGATGCGAGTGCGAAATGCACCAGCGATCCGAGCTGTACAGCAACGCTTCCCACCGTAAGGCACATGGCCAGCAGCCAAGTATCGCCGAGGTCGCGTCTCGACATTGAGGCGGCGTGAAACGATTGGCGGGGTGGCTACACTACCTGGTCAAGACGCAGCGGGCGGTTCTTGGAGAAGAACTGCTAAGGCGCCTCAGCACGGAGGTGCGAAGATGAAGAAAGCTACCCGCCGGAAGTTCCTTGCGGCTTCGGGGAAAGCCGCATCCGCGACAATTCTGGGATCGATGCTGCTGAACGCCGATCTGGCGTTTGGGGCGACAACGTACGTTCGGCGCAACCTTGCGGGTATGGATGCGAGCGATCCGGTTCTTTTGGCCTATCGAAAAGCGATCAAGGCAATGCAGGCGCTGCCGCAAAGCAACCCTCTGAGTTGGACGTATCAAGGGGCGATTCACTGGACGACGCTGTCGCCGTTGCTGACGTCGTGGGACAACTGTGAGCACGGAACGGAGTTCTTCTGGTCCTGGCACCGAATGTATTTGTACTGGTTCGAGCGCATTGTGAGGAAGATGTGCGAGGACCCGTGCTGGGCGTTGCCATATTGGAACTGGGCGCCGGGGAGCGATTTTCATTTGCCGGCGCCATTTCGCGATCCCGCGAGCGAGCTTTATACGGTGAATCGCGATCCGATGATGAACAGCGGGGCGGCCGCGCTTAATCCCTTGTTGGTCAGCGTAGGCGCTTCGTTCACTCTGACGGATTTTTTCTCGACGAACCTGAACATTCAGGGACCGCACGGGAGCGTGCATGGAGGAGTGGGCGGTTGGATGGCGGGCGTAGACACGGCGGCACAGGATCCGATTTTTTACGTGCACCACTCGAATGTGGACCGGCTGTGGGACTTGTGGCTGGCGCAGGGCGGCGGACGGAGCGATCCGGTGCTGAACGCCGGTTGGACGGGCAAGACGTACACGTTCTTCGATGAAACGGGCAACCCGGTGAAGATGTCCGCGTGCGAAATTCTGCGCGCGGCGGAACAGCTCAATTATGTGTACGAGGGCGAGCCGCCGCAGGTGCTGAATTTTTGCCGCAGGCGGCCGCCGTTTCCGTGGTGGGAATTCGAACACGTGGTGCTCTTCGAGGTGCCGGGTCCGCCGGTCGAATTGAAGGGCGAAGCGGTGTCGATTCCGATTGAACTGCGGGAACTCAGCGGAAAGTTGAAGGCGGCGCTGGAGAGCAAAGCGGATAGTTTGCTGCTCGATCTCGAGGGCGTGGAAGCGGAGCGCAATCCGGGGGCATCCTGGGCCGTGTATGCGGGATTGCCGGGACAGGCCGTCGAGACTGACGCGAATGGTCCGTCGTATATCGGGGCGCTGTCGCTCTTTGGCTCGGGAGTGCGTAGCGAGAAGCACCACGAATTCAAACCCGCGCACTTCGTGTATCCGTTGAATCGAGCGGTGCAGGCGGCACTGCGGGAAAATGCTGAGCGAATACAGATTACCTTCGTGCCATTGGGAAATGTGGTGGACGGAAAAACGACGAGGGCAGAGGTGAAGTCGCCCGTGCGCATTGGGAAGATAAGACTGGTGATTGACAAAGCCACCGAAGCCAAGTGAAGAAGCATCCCGACTGAACAAGCTATGCGAGGGGTTTGTGTTTGAAACGGCGGGCGCCGCTGCTGTATTCGGCTACGATGTGGCCGGTGCCGCGTAGTTTGTATTTGTAAGTGGTTAAGCCTTCGATGCCCATGGGTCCGCGGGCGTGGAGTTTGCTGTTGCTGATGCCTACTTCGGCGCCCAAGCCGTAACGATAGCCGTCGGCAAAGCGGGTGGAAGCGTTGTGGAATACGCCAGCGGCGTCGACCTGCTGTAGAAAACGGTCGGCGGCGGATGGATCTTCTGTAACGATGCACTCGGTGTGCTTCGAACCGTACTTGTGGATGTGTTCCAGCGCGTCTTCCAGGGAATCTACCATTTTTATCGAGAGGATCAGGCCGGAATATTCCGTGGACCAATCGGTTTCGCTGGCGGGGATTATTTTTTCGGTCGGAAGCAGGGACAAGACGCGGGGACAAGCGCGGAGTTCCACGTTTGCTGTTCGCAATTCCACGACAACCTTTGGCAGGAACGCGGCGGCGACATCCATGTGCACCAGCAAAGTTTCCGCCGAGTTGCAGGCCGCGGGGTAGTCGACTTTGGAGTCCAGGGTGATGGCGACGGCTTTGTGGAGATCCGCGGCGCGGTCGACGAAGACGTGGCAGATACCCTCACCGTGGCCGAGTACCGGGATTTGGCTGTGGCGCTCCATGTAGGCGACGAATTCTTTTGAGCCGCGCGGAATCAGCAGATCCACGTCATCGCGCAGGGCCAGCAGCTCCATCACATCGGAGCGGGATTGCAACAGATGGATGGAGTTTTGCGGAACGTCGGGAAATTTGCGGAGCGCTTCTTTCCAAATGGCGACGATGGTTTCGTTGCTGCTTGCGGCTTCCGCGCCACCCTTGAGCAGAAGGGCGTTTCCGGACTTGAGAGCCAGAGAAGCGATTTGCGAAACGACCTCTGGGCGAGATTCAAAGACCACGGCAAGCACGCCCAGGGGGCAGGATTCTTTGTGCAAGATCAAGCCGTCGTCCAGTTGCGTAGCGGCCAGGAGTTTTCCCAGAGGGTCGGGGAGGTTAGCGACTTCGCGCACGCGAGCGGCCATTTCGGCGACGCCATTCTCTTTAATCCGCAGGCGGGCGAATAAGGCGGGCGTCATCTCTCCGGTGGAGACGAGTTTTTGAGCGGCGGCGCAGTCCTGGGCATTGGCGGCCAGAATTTGCTGGCTATTTTGCTCGAGAGCGTCGGCGAGGGCCAAGAGTGCGGATTTGCGGGCTTCGTCGGAGAGTAACGCGAGTTTTCGCGAGGCTCGGCGCGCAGAACGGGCCACGGACGCAACATCGGCAAGGGGTCTCGCTGCGGGGGTGTTGGTCACGATTCGCGCTCCAGAAGAACAATGTTATCTCGAGTGACGAGCACGCGGGTGATGGCTGCAGCGTCGCTGGCGCAGTTGGCAATGCCGCGGGCAAATTCATGGCCCTCGAGGTTGGCGATGCCGACGACGTCCATGGGAGCAAAGGATCGTTCGACGCGAACGAGGCCCGAGGAGAGTAGACTGGCCTTGCCGCGGGTAATGGCGTGCTGCGCGCCGGCGTCCACAACGATGCGGCCACGCACGCTAGCTGCGTAGGCGAGCCAACGGCGTTTGCCCTTCATGCGGCCGGAGGGGAGAAAAACGGTGCCTTCGGATTCTCCCGAAAAGATGCGCGGGAGTGTTTCTGGCCGGCCACCATTGGCGATGACCGCGATACCGCCGCACTTCATGGCGATTTCCGCGGCTTCGAGCTTGGTGATCATGCCGCCGCGCCCGGATTGCGAGGGGCCGCTGGCAAGGGATCGGAGTTCGGGAGTTATTTTCGAGATCAGCGGGATTACTTGCGCACGGCTGGCGGATGTTGGACGTTTTTCCTTGGCGGGGGCTTCGGCGCCCAGCAGGCCATCGACATTGGTGAGGAGAATGAGCGCGTCGGCTTCGAGGCCGCTCATGACCAAGGCGGCGAGGCGGTCATTGTCGCTGAAGGCTAGGGAACGAGGGCTGTCGCTGAGAGTCTCGAGTTCCGCGGTGGATACGGTATCGTTTTCGTTGACGATGGGGAGAACGCCAAAGCCGAGCAGTTTTTCCATGGTGCGGCGCAGATTGGAATAGCGCTGCCAATTGCTGAAATCTTCCTCGGTGAGCAGAACTTGGGCAATTTTCACACCGTACGCGGCAAAGAGTCTTTTGTAGGCTTCCATCAGGAGGCTTTGGCCGACGGCAGCGCAGGCTTGTTTGGTGGCCATGTCTTTCAGACGAGAAGGGTGCAGGCCGAGCCATCCGCGGCCAAGACCGACGGCACCGGAAGAGACCAGAACGACGTGGCGGTGATCCGTCTGCAGAGTGGCGATCGCCCGCACAATCGGCTCGATGCGCTCGAGGGAAAGCTCACCCTGGGGACCCGTAACGGTGCTCGTACCCAGCTTAATGACCAAACGCTTGGCGCTGCGCAGGAGGTCATTTCCGGGCTGATCGTTCGATTGTAAAGACGCG
>DATFYV010000347.1:0-7668 GCA_035314845.1 Candidatus Acidiferrum sp. | reverse complement strand
GCCCCTGGCGTTAGTCCTTCTCGGATATTTTGGCCAATCGCTGCTCTGGTACGTTTGGGCCGCGCTGCTGCTAGGCATCCGCTTCCTGAAGATCGCGCCCATCTACGACCTGACGCAACTCGATCCTCCGCGCCGCTTCGGTGCGGTGCTCTCGCTGCTGGTCTTCGTGCTCTCCTTCATGCCCATGCCCATCCTCGTTTCGTCCTAAGGGACGGCCCCCCAAAAAATCTGGCTGATGACTGCGACTTCGCGGCAGCCAAGCAGTGCTACGATGGCAGCCCTGAATGCCGCCACTTCTCCGCACTCTCCGGCAACGAGATCTGCTGTATCTGTTCATCGGCTCGGTCATTGGGTCTGGCATCTTTCTCACTCCGGGTCTGGTGCTTCACCAACTGAACGGCTCTGTCGGTTTCTCTCTTTTGGCCTGGCTCGGCGGCGGCGTGCTCTCGCTGCTTGGCGCGCTGACCTACGCTGAGCTAGCAGCCAGCAATCCCGAAGCTGGCGGCCTGTACTGCTACATTCGCGACGGTTTTGGACGCTTTCCGGCCTTTCTCTACGGCTGGTGTCTCTTTCTGGTAATTGCTAGCGGCACCATCGCGGCGCTGGCTCACGCGTTCACCAGTTATCTCAGCCAAATTATTCCGCTCAGCAGCGCCGCTACCACGGAGGTGGCCATCGTGATGATCGCCGTGGTTACGGCGGTCAACGTGTGGGGCACGCGACAGAGCTCCGATTTGCAAAACTGGACCACGCTGGTCAAAGCGAGTCTCGTGGTGCTCCTGAGTGCGGTGTTGCTCTCGCTGGGCCATCACAGCGCCGACCTTGCGCCTGCGTTACCCGCCACGCAGCATGGATTCAACCTGTTCTCCAATTTCGGCTTAGCCATGATCGCTGTGCTGTGGGCCTACGAAGGCTGGCAATTCGGCACCTACAGCGCGGGTGAAGTGCTGGAGCCGCAAAAAGCGTTTCCGCGCGCCTTTCTGCTGGGCTCGCTGATCCTGATCGTTCTCTATCTCATCGCGGTGCTGGCTTATTTGGTGGCTCTCGGTCCGGCGGCCGCCTCCGTGAGTACCGCCATTGCGGCCGACGCCATGACGAAGGTGCTGGGCCCGTGGGCGGGGAAACTGATCGCCGCGACCATCCTGATCTCCACGTTTAGCGCCACCAACAGCGTCATCCTCACCGCGCCGCGGGTTTTCTACGCCATGGCCAATGATCATCTGTTCTTCCAAAAATTCGCGGAAGTTCACTCGCGGTACCGCACCCCAGCAACAGCCATCGTCGCGCTGGGCGTGTGGTCGGCGCTCCTTGCTTGTGCGGGAAAATTCGCCGAACTGGCCACTGGCGCCATTTTCATCGGTTGGATTTTCTACGGCTTAGGCGCCGCGGCCATTTTCCCCATTCGTCGCGCAGCGAAGGGCACCGCCATCGCCTACCGTGTTCCCGGCTATCCGTGGACCCCAATCATTTTCGTAGGCGTAGCCGTCGCCATCGTGGGCAACTCCATCTACGCGGCGGTTCGAGACCCCGGAGGCTTCAAATTCCTGGTAGCAGCCATGGCTCTCTTTCTGCTGGGCGTGCCGGCCTATTTTTTGTGGCAGCTCCGCGGCAGAAGGGCCGGATAGCGCGAGACTTACAGTCCGAGTAAGAGGCGGGTCTCTCGCAACGAGCCCCTGCCGATTCGGTTCACCCGCGACCTGCCCCGGCGCAATATAAAATAGCCTGCGGTCGAGGAGCTGCCAAAATGACACCCAAGGACTTTCGGCGTATAGCCCTGAGCCTCGCCGGGGCGGAGGAAGGCTCGCACATGGGCGCGGCGGACTTTCGCGTTGGCGGGCGCATTTTTGCTACCCTGGCCTCGCAAAAAATGGGTTACGGCAACCTGATGCTGACGCCGGAACGGCAGGCGGCGTTCGTTGGTGAGCTGCCGGATGTCTTTCTGCCCATCGCCGGGGGTTGGGGGCGCATGGGGGCGACGCACATCCGGCTGGCCGCGGCTAGCGAGGATGTTTTGGCGGGGGCCCTGCGGACGGCTTGGAAACTACGGGTAGAGAAAAATGCGCGGGCGGGAAAGAAAGCGGGCAAGAGTTCTGGAAAGCGCGTGGTGCGACGGAAGAAAGGATAACGCTGAGACGCAGAGTGCGCTGAGTTGCGCAGAGAAGGATCCTGCGGCTTGCGCGCATAAGAGAGGGTCTACGACAAAAATGCTGGAGCGCTAGGTTGTTGCCAGGGAGATGATTTCGGCGTGGAGCGGGTGGACGGTGAGATCGAGGCGGGCGACGGTAATCGGCAGTTGAAAGCGGCGGGGGCCGGCGCTGCCGGGATTGAGGTAGAAAACGCCGCGGCGGAACTCCTGCAGCGGCTTATGGGAATGGCCGCTGAGAACCATGGCAAACCCGGCGGCTTCGGGAACCATGTCTAGTTTTTCCAAATCGTGAAGCATGTAAATGTGGAGACCTGCGGCGGTGACGACCTCCGCTGTGGGAAGTGCGTCCGCCCAGGGATCGGTGTCGATGTTGCCGCGGATGGCTATTACCGGGGCGACGCTGCGGAGTTGTTTGAGGATTTCTGAGTCGCCTACGTCGCCGGCGTGGAGGATTAGCTCGGAGCCGCGCAACGCTTCTATGGCTTCTTTGCGCAGCAGGCCGTGAGTGTCCGAGATTAGGCCAAGTCGCGTGGCGTTGGGGAAGTCGGGCATTCGTTAGGGAAACGCGGTTGTCAGGAAAAACCGCAAAGCGGCGTCAAGCCGCCGCACTCCAAAAACTAGGCGGTTTGCTTGGCCTGGCTGGGGCGGCGGAGGGGGCGGGAGCCCGGGATGGGGAAGGACATGTGCCAGAAATTGGTGTCTTCATTGACGAACTCGACGCCCACGTAATTTTTGCCGTCGCGGGCGCGGCGCACGTTGATAACGCGACACTCGGCGGTGTGAGTGGTGTGATCGTTGACCAGCAGCAGCTGCTGGCCCATGATAACGGGCAGCTCGAGGTGGAACAACGCGCCGTGGCGATTGACGGATTGCGAGTGGGTGGAGACTACAAATTTTTCGCCTTCGCCGGATTTGCCGTGCACCGTTATGGGAACTGTCAGGGATACGCGCACCGTTCGGCGGCGTTCCCGGTAGCGGAAATTGATGAGAGCCATATCGTAGACGACCTTCTCTTACTCACTACGAAAAATTACGACCTTCGGATTACGTTCCACGGGTTCGGCGGGACGAACCGTAAACGAGCCGTGCCGGAGGCCAGTAGAATGCCAAAACGGGCGGAAAAAGCAATCAAGAAAATGGCGCCCGTAGCAATGTAGCGAGTCTGCGCTTTCCGCGGCGGGATAGCAATGAACCGTAGGTACCAAACGGGACGGGACGGAAGTACCCCGGCAAGCGAAGGCGGAGGCTTTAAATGATCGCGGCTAAATTGGGCCTAGGGCTACGATCTGCAGGGCATTGACGTGGGCGCGAGTGATGGTGAGGCCCCAGTGGAGATGCGGGCCGGTGACGCGCCCGGTGGCGCCCACTTTGCCGAGAATGGCGCCTGAGGATAGATCATCGCCGACCTTGACGGCGATTTCTGAGAGGTGGCCGTAGAGGGTGTAGACGCCGAGGCCGTGATCGACGACAACGGTGTTGCCCGCAAAGTAGAGTGGTTCGGCGAGGACCACGCGGCCAGCTTGCGCGGCGTGCACCGGCGTGCCGGTGGGCGCGGGGAAATCGACGCCGGTGTGCGGGGAGCTGGGTTCGCCGTTGAGGACGCGGCGGCGGCCGAAATTTTTGCCGGAAGTCACACCGTCGAGCGGGATGCGGAATTGTCCCTGCCACAGCTTGCCGGGCGTTACGGTCGAGTAGATTTCGCGGAGGCGCTGGGCCTCGTTTTTGGCGCGAGCGAGTTGCTCTGGATCGGGCTCAACGAATTGTGGGGCTACTTTGAGGCTTTCGGTGGCGAATCTGCCGATGGTCACGAGCACGTTCAATTCGCAGCTGATTTTTTCTCCCGAAGCGTTCAGTGCGGCCAGGGTCAGCGCGTGATCGCCGGGAGTTTTTTCCAGATCGACGGCCACCACAGCGTGCCAGGCCCACAACTTGCTAGCGCTCCTGCGGCTCGCGTCAAATTCCCAGGAGGGAATTTCTTCGCCGTCGAAGTGCGCCTGGACCTCGGTAAGCGGGACTTTGGCGAACAGTTCGGCAAGCAACAGGCCGCCTTGGCTGGCGGTGGCTGCGTTCAGGGACAGCGTTACTTGCGGGGCGCAAGTAACCATGGGCCTCGGCGGCAAAACCTTGCGCGCCGATTTCTGGGGGCCGGCTGCGCGGGCGGCCGTGGGAACTGGCGGTGCGGCGAGCACCCACCCAGCGAGCAGCGCGATGGCGGAGAGTGATTTCAAGTTTGACGATTCACATTAAAGGCTTGGCATTAGAGCAGCGACGTTGGTCGGCGCGTCCAGGGTTTGCCCTTTTCCTTTGAGGCGGTTTCGACGTCTTTGACGTAGGCGCCGGTCTGGGTCAGCACGTGATGTAAATCGTTGCCCAGGCTGATGAAGGTGAAACCTTTGTCCAGGAATTCGCCGACGCGGGAGGTGCCGAAGAGGAAGAGGCCGAGGATGACGTTATTTTTGTGGGCGGCTTCGATGAGTTTGGTGGTGGCGGCGTTTAGTTCGGGCGAGGTGTACATATGGGGGAATTCGTATTTTTCGTACAGGCCCATGGACATGCAGAGATCGTTTTGCCCGAGGAAAAGGATGTCGACACCGGGGACGGCGGCGATTTCGGCGATGTTTTCGATGCAACTGGCGGTTTCCACTTGCAGGGCGACGATGGCGTTGCCGTTCCATGCGCCGGCATAGCCGAGGAGGCCGGCCTTGTTCATGCTGCGCTGGGGAAAATAAACGGAGCGCGTGCCGGCGGTGGGGTAGCGCATGCAGCTTACGGCTTGCTTGGCCTCGGCGGCGGTGTTGATGTAGGGGACCAGGACACCGTCGGCACCGAGGTCGAGGGCTTGCTGGATGCCGGGGCGATCATCGAAGCCGCCGACGCGGACCAGGGACTTTGCGCCGGCGTTGGAAATGCCGCATAGCATGGCGGAGAGATTCTGGTGGTCCATGGGGCCGTGCTGGGTGTCGACCAGGAGCCAGTCGTAGCCGCTGTGGGCGAGCTGTTCGGCGATGGTGGCGCTGTGGGAATTTAGGAACAGGCCGAGCTTGGGCGTGCCCGCGCGGAGTTGTTTCTTGAAGTCCGCGCCCGTGGCGGTGGATTCCGGCATTTTTTCTCTCTCCTCGAATGTTGATGCGCAAATCTCTGATTTTGCGGCTGATGTAAATCTACAGGACTGGCGGCGGCTGCGCCAGACGTACGAGCGGCTGGCCGCCGGGGCTAACGAAAATGGCAGGCCGCGCCCTCAGGTGCATCGGCCTATACTTTACTTCAGGGTTGTGCATGGAGATTGGCGGGCTTTTTGGAGAGCCGGTCGGGAGGTTCGAGATGCGCATTGGGGAAGTATCGCGCCAGGCGGAGGTCTCGATTCAGACGCTGCGCTTTTACGAGCGGAAAGGCTTCTTGCCGGCGCCTGCGCGGAGTGCCGGGGGATACCGCGTTTATTGGGCGGCGGATTTGAAGCGCGTACAGTTCATCAAGCAGTCGCAGCGGCTGGGTTTTACGCTGAAGGAGATTCGAGAGCTGCTGGATATCCACCAGCACTTTGCGGCACCGCGTACTGCAGATTCCGTGCGATGGCGGAAGGCGGTTCGTATTGCGCGCGAGCGGCTAGCGCTGATCGACAACAAGATTGCTTTGTTGGCGGCGATGCGGGCGCAACTGTCTGGCGCGCTGGGCGAAACGGCGGAGCGGCCGCAGGAGTATTGTCCTGTGGGGCCGCCGAGCGGTGACTTCACGCCGGTATCAAAAAGGCGGCTGCCGGCGAAAAGATAGGCGCCGGCGATTGCACCGAATAGTCCCCTCCGAAGGTTTCGTACCCTCAAAAATAACCTTGACCCTATACCTCGGTATACGGTTGACCATGGCACATCCGCCCCAGATCGCAAGAGGCGAGATTAGATGCGGTGCAATTTGGCTGCATAGGTTGGTGGCATGGGCACTACGACAGCATTACAAACTTTGTGGACGGGGTGGCTGGTGGCCGCGTTACTGGCGACGCAGATTGCGCTGCCATTTTTGTTGCGACGCGCGCGCTACGGCGCAATGCCTCCGAGCGGTTCGGTTGCGGCAGCAGCAAAAGGCGACGCTTCGGCGACAGGCATGGGACTCGCCGGAAATTCTATGCGCTGGCATTACCTCCTGGGATTTATTCTGCCCGCGGCGGCGCTGGTGCATGGATGGATTCCTATGGGTTCCGGGCATATGCCGCGGACAAGCATGACGGGATTGTGGCTGGCGACGTACGCTTTGGGGCTGCTGTTTTTGCAGTTGGTGCTTGGCTTGGTGTTGCAGCGGATGCCGAGCGGGGCAGCGCGGGTTCTGCGGTGGGTACATTTCTTCACCATGCTGGTCATTACGGCGCTGGCGCTTGCGCATATGTTGCTGAATTAGCTTTATGTTGCGCGGGAAAGCGGGGGTCAAGCCCTTCGCGCAAAGCGCTCAGGATAAACCGCCGCATTCCAAAACTAATGGATTTCGCGGCGTTGCTGGGGGAGGGTCCAGTCTCCGGCGGTGGCCGAGAGTTGCAAGCCGACGACGTAATCGCCTGCGGGCCGGGGCTCGCAATAGATTACGCGGGCACGCGAGCGGAGGCTGCCCACCAGGGAACGGATGTTGAGGCGCTGGTTAAGTCGCAGGGGACGTCCGGTGATGATGCGTGCGCCGTGCAGGCTGACGTTTTCGGTGACGCCTTGTTGCGCTGGGGTGCGGACTTCGAGGGCAGCCAGGTCCACGGCTACGCGGAGGGGGGTGCGGGTTTCGAGGCGATTCGGTTCGTTGGGCATAGCACGGCGCGAGTGCGAGCTCGCAAAAGCGAGGCCGGGCTAGGGAAGCTTCGGTCCTCGTAGTTTACTACTGGAAAGCGAGAGATTTGGATGTTTTCTTTTGCCGTGAATGCCAACTGGCGGGATTTGTTCAGTTTACAGGTTGGAGGAATCGAAGGGCTTGGGGAAGAGGTCGCGCATCTGGATAGTTTCCGTCTTGCCCTGGAGGTTGGCAAGGGTTACGGGGATGTCACCGCAGAATTCCCAGATGAGCTGGCGGCAGGCGCCGCAGGGCGGGGTGAGTTTGGATGTGTCGGTGACCACGGCTAGGGAGTCGAAGTTGCGCTCGCCTTCCGAGAGGGCTTTGAAGATGGCGATGCGCTCGGCGCAGACGGTCAGGCCGTAGGTGGCGTTTTCCACGTTGCAGCCGCCGAAGGTGCGACCGGAGGTGGCGTGGAGGGCGGCGCCGACGCGGAAGTTGGAGTAGGGGGCGTGGGCGTTTTCGCGGGCTTGCGTGGCGGCGGTGATTAGGTGGTCGTGGTCGGGCATTGTTCCTCTCGCGCTGTCATCCTGCATAAAATCGTTCTGAGGGCAAACCTGCCGGGATGTGGCGCAGCATGCTGCGCCACTACAAATGCGTCGTCGTCATTTTAGTTCGGCGGCGATTTTGGGGATCACGGCGCGCAATAGGGCTATGAATTCACCTTTTACTCTGGCCGCTACTTCGAGGACTTCGGTGTGAACTAGCGGTTGATCGATTACGCC
>DATFYV010000346.1:0-9093 GCA_035314845.1 Candidatus Acidiferrum sp. | reverse complement strand
TGCGTGCCGACGCCGCTGGATGAGCGACGCGAGCCGGATTTGAGCTATGTGGAACAGACGGCGCTTGCGATTCAGCCGAATCTGCAGCGCGGGCAGCTGGTGGTGCTGGAATCCACGACTTATCCCGGCACCACGGAAGAGCTGGTGCTGCCGATCCTGGAAAAGAGCGGGTTGAAGTGCCCCATCGCGGTGGGCCCTGAAAATGAAAATGTGGCGTGCGAGTTCTTTCTGGCGTTTTCTCCCGAGCGCGAAGATCCCGGGAATAAGCAATACGGCTTGGCGCAGATTCCCAAGGTGGTCGGTGGGTTGAATCCGCCGAGCACGCGCGCGGCAGTGGCGATTTACGCGCAGGTGGTGGCGCGCGTCGTGCCGGTGAGTTCCACGCGGGCAGCGGAAATGGCCAAGCTGCTGGAGAATATTTTCCGCTGCGTGAACATCGCGCTGGTCAATGAGCTGAAGATGCTCAGCCTGCGCATGAACATCGACATTTGGGAAGTGATCGACGCGGCGGCCACCAAGCCCTTTGGGTTTATGCCGTTTTATCCTGGGCCCGGATTGGGCGGGCACTGCATTCCGATTGATCCCTATTATCTTTCGTGGAAGGCGCGGGAGTTTGATTTTTCCACGCGGTTCATCGAGCTGGCCGGCGAAGTGAACACGGCGATGCCGTATCACGTGGTGGACGCTATCGCCGCGGCGCTGAACAATCACAAGAAGAGTTTGAAGGGTTCCAAGCTGCTGATTCTGGGCATGGCGTACAAAAAAGACGTCGATGACTTGCGCGAATCGCCCACGCTGAAAATCATGCAACTGCTGCAGCAGCGCGGTACGGAATTCGATTACAACGATCCGTATTTTCCGAAGCTGCACAAGATGCGGCACTACAATTTCGAAGACATGAAATCCGTGCCTCTGAATCCGCAGACGCTGGCAAGCTACGACGCCGTGGTCATCTCGACTGATCATTCCAGCTATGACTACGGCGCAATCGTGGACGCCGCCAAGCTGGTCATCGACACGCGCAACGCCACGCGCCGGGTAATGCGCCACCGCAACAAAATCGTTCTGTGCTAGTGTTCATGGCCGACGAGTTAAATCTGCTGGGTCCGTCCACTACGGCGGAGTGCGTCCATTTGGGCGCGATTCAGATGAGACACTAAATTCGCATGAACGAACACGCCGAAGAAATTCGCCGCCAATTGGGGGAAAGCGCCCGCGTAAAAGAGAGTTTTTCTGAAGCGCTGGTGCAGCGCATTGCCATGTTCGGGGAGAAATGTGCCGCGGCTTTGCGCAATGGCGGCAAGATCATTTTTTTCGGGAATGGCGGCAGCGCCGCGGACGCCTTGCATTTGGCGGCTGAATTAGTGGTGCGTTTGCGTACTGACCGGCCGGGCCTGGCGGCGCTGGCGCTGACGACCAACCCCTCGGTGCTGACCGCGGCCGGCAATGACTACGGTTTTGAGCGGATCTTCTCTCGGCAGATAGAATCGCTGGTTAGTTCCCAAGACGTGCTGGTGGCGCTGTCCACTAGCGGTACTAGCCCCAATATTTTGCGGGGTGCCGAAGCCGGCAAATTGCGCGGCGCTTTTGTCGTGGGATTCACGGGTGAAACTGGCGGACTACTTGGGGAAAAAGTTGATCTGCTGTTGAATGTGCCTTCGCAGGACGCGCAGCGGATTCAAGAGGCGCACATCACCATCGGGCACATTGCCTGTTCGCTGATCGAGCAATCGGTCCACAAATACACTTAATACTTAAAGCCAGGCCTGCTGAACTTGACCAATTCCACCCGCGCGGTCGCGACCGGGATCACCGCTTCAATCAGAAGAGGGGTGTGCCACGCATTGTTCGACAGATATAGTGAGAACTGCGCGTCCTTCATCTCCACGCCGTTATCGAACACGTGGATGGCAATTTTGGAAGCGCGGAAATTTCCAGCTGGAACGCTCACGTCCTGGGAAGGGCTCTCCTCCCGCGCGCGCACGTCATACAGTTTGTGACCGTCATACACCGGACTGCGCACCTCTGGCGTCTTGCTCCAATCCACGGTGCGCAGATACTGCAGTAGCCCCAGCGGGTCGCGCGTACCTGCCAGAACCCGCGTCTCCGTAACATTCGAGGGCGCCGCTTCTTTGCCCGTGGCGGTCATGCGTTGCACGGAATCTACTTTTTGTCCGCGTTCATTCAAATGCATTTCGTACTGCACGCTCGCCATCGACGTCCCATCGCTGTAGGAGTCGAACTGGTCGTCCAGTGCGAACACCATGCGCAACGGGTTTTCCGTGTGCGCAGTTGCCTGCATATGCCACACGATTCTGCCCAAAAACTCCTGCCTTTCACCCGTTTGTATCCGCAAATTTGCCACGTTATTCAGATTTGCAACATTCGCGCTGAACTCCAGCAGTTCACCCGTGTGCCAGAGCTCCGCATATTTCTTGGCATCAACCGCCGCAGCGTCCGTGGTGGCGGTGCTGGGCGTTGGCGACGCAGCACTGGGGATTTTGTGCGCAGCGTTGCCCAAACCAGTCGGCTGCGCAACCGCGGCGGACGCGAACGCCGGACGCCCGCCGTCACGATTCCAGTGATACCAGAAATACGCCCCGCCCGCGCAGGCCAGCAGCGCCAGAATCGCCATCACTCGAATTACTCGGAGTCCCATGCTTGCCTGATTCCCGCGTTATACCCAAGCCAAACTAGAAGCAACCTAACACGCTCTCAGCGTAGCAAAACGCGAGCACGGTTGCCTGCTCCATGCTAGGCTGTTGGTTTCATTTAACTATCATCAACCGGCCCAATGGCGTGAATTTTCTCTTCCATCCACAGCGTCGCGCAACGTTCCGCTGGCAATTGCTACTCTCCGTCATTCTGTACGGCAGTTCGCAAATCCCCGCGGTCCATGCCATGCCGCAGCAGGTGCGCCTCCCGAGAGCCAAGGGCCAGCTTGCGGAAATTTCCTCGAGCGGCCCGCAGCGCCGGCAAGGCGATCTGTACATCGCCGACGGAGACGTCATCGTCGTCTACGGCGGCGCCCGCCTGACCGCCGACCATGTGGAATACAACGACGCGACTTCGGAAGTGGCGGCGACCGGGCACGTCCACTATGACTTCGAGAATCAGCACCTGGAAGCCGACGATGCTCACTACAACGTCAGCTCGGGCCACGGCCTTTTTCACCATGTGCATGGCACGGTAAAAATTGTCCGGCAGCCCAGTGCCACGATCCTGATTTCCGAGAATCCTCTGTATTTCCAGGCTGAGGAAGCCGAACGCCTCAGCGAAGACGTGTACGTCATTCGCAAAGCGTGGATTACCATCTGCGACCCCGCGCGCCCCAATTGGCAATTCTTTGCCGCGCATGCGCACGTGCAGCTGAACGATAAAATTGCCCTGGTCAGCGCCAACTTCCGGCTCTTCCGCGTACCGCTGGTATGGCTTCCTTACGCCACCGCTCCCGCCGGTTCCAAGATTCGCCAGACGGGTTTTCTGGTTCCCGACATTGGCGACAGTTCGACCAAAGGGTTTGTTTTGGGCGACGCTTTTTACTGGGCGCCGACGACCTGGATGGACGCCACTCTCGGCGGACAATATTTCAGCAGCCGGGGCGCGGCGGAACACGGCGATTTTCGCGCTCGTCCCACGGAAAACACCTCCATCAGTTACCGCTATTTCGGTGTGGACGACCGCGGCCTGATCAACTCCCAAGGAGTGCGCCAGCCGGAGGGGGGCGAAGAACAGCGCCTGGAAATTCAAACCATACTGCCGCATGGCTGGCGCTTCGTCACGGACTTCAATCAACTATCGTCGCTTACCTTCCGCCTGGCCTTTTCCGACACCTTCAGCAACGCCATCAATTCCGAAGTGCGCAGCGTCATCTTTCTCACCAAGAATTATCGCGGCTTCAGTTTCAACATTGCGGGCGTCAACGATAAAAGCTTTCTCACTCTCCCCACGCTCACACCGCCGCTCATTCCCGCCACCAGCGTTACGCTGCGTAATCTGCCGGAAGGCCAGGTGAGTTCGGTCGACCAATCCCCGTGGAAAAACATTCCGCTGTATTTTTCGTTCGACTCCTTTGCCGGGGCTTCGCGGCGGACCGACCAAAATATCGATACTCCTAGATTTGTTTCCCGCGCGGAGTTCGCCCCGCGGGTCACGGTTCCTCTGCACTTCGGGCCGTGGTTGGACATTGCCGCCTCGGCCACTTTCCGCACCACGCGCTATGGCGCCAGCCTCGACAATTCCGGGGCTACACCTGTAGTTGTCGATAAATCCATCGTGCGCAATACCGGAGAGTTCTCCATCGACCTGCGCCCACCCACACTGGAGCGTTACTTTGAGCGCCCCAAGAAAAACCGGCGCTACAAACACACCATCGAACCGTCCGTGACCTATCGCTACGTAACGGGGGTAAACAATTTCGCCGATTTCATCCGTTTCGATAGCGACGCCACCCTCACGAATACCAGCGAAATCGAGTACGGGTTTACGCAGCGCCTGTTTCTGAAGGAAGGCAACGACCAGCCCGAGGAACTGATCAGCTGGCGCATCGTGCAGAAGCATTACTTCGACCCCACCTTTGGAGGGGCGATTGTTGCGGGGGACCGCAACGTGTTCCAAGCCCTGAATTCCATTACGCCATTTGCCTTCGCGCTTGGCCCTGTGCACTGGTCGCCCATCGTGAGCGACTTCAAGATCACTCCCGGCGGCCGGTACGACTTCGAGCAAATCCTGGAATACGATCCGACATTGCAGAAACTCACGACCATCGGCACACTGATTAAAGTGAAGCCCTACAGCAACTTCTTCGCCACCATCGCGGATTTCCGCATCAACGCCAGCAACGTGCTCCAGCCGCTCTCCAATCAAATTCGGATGCTGGCCGGGTATGGCGCGGAAAACCGCAAAGGCTTTAACTTCACCACCGGCATCAGCTACGACATTGAACACGACCAACTGCAAAGCCAAATCGTCCAGGCCACCTACAATGGCGGCTGCTGCGGCCTAAGCGTTGAATACCTTCGGCTGGCCCTCGGGCAAATCCGTACGGAGAATCAGTTCCGCGTGGCGTTTCTCATCGCCAATATCGGAAACTTCGGCAACCTGCGCCGCCAGGAGAAGGTGTTTTAGCTTGTTCCTTGTGCGTTTGCCGCAGCACTCCTCCATACTCGCTATATGAGCACGCAGGGCAGTCGCATCGCGAATTTTGTGCCGGCAAGCGTCTTAACCAAACGTCCGCCCACGCGCCGCGAGATTTTCCGCGGCGTGGTTCGGCAGGCGCCCTTTGTGGGCAAGAATCTGCGCCTGTATTTTCAGAATGCCTGGCGCCGGCGCATTCTCCGAACCAGCGTCGTAGCGCCCTATGCGGTCACGTTTTACGCGACCCATAAGTGCAATCTGGATTGCAGTTACTGCACGCAAAAAGAGCCGGACGTTTTCAGCAAGGAATTGCCGACGCAAGAGACCAAACAGTTGCTGCGGAAAATTCGCAAGGAGACCGACTCGATTGTAATCACCGGCGGCGAGCCCACGCTCCGCCCGGACATCGAGGAACTTGTGGAGTGGGCGCGTTACGACTGCAAATTCCGCTCGCTGCTGCTGATCACCAACGGCACTTTGCTGGACCGCAAGCCACGCATCCTGGACGCCGTCACCGGCCTGATTGTCAGCCTCGACGCTCTGGCCGCCGATCCCACCAGCCCGCTCTCCAAGCCCGCTGCGCTGCCGAAAGTGATGGAAAATCTTGCCATGGCCAAAGCGCGCATGGGCGATCCTCGGCGCATAACCATCAGCACGGTAATCGAGGAGTGGAATATCGCGGAGGTGCGCCGTCTGCTCGATTGGTGCGGCGAGCAAGGTTATGTGTTTGCCGCGCAATCCGCGCAGCTGGAAAAAATGCCCAACCTCACGCTGCTAAAAAATCCCCAGTATCACGCCCTGGTGGACACCATCATCGCGAGGCGCCGCGCCGGTTCGCAGGCCGTCAATGGCACACCGCGCACCATCGAAACGCTGCTGCGCTTCGGGGCGTTTCAGTGTTATCCGACGATGTTCCCCAGGGTGTACCCCAACGGCGATGTCTTCTATCCCTGTGAACCGTTGCGCAAAGTTGCCGGTAATTTGCTTAAGGATGGATCGCTGCGGAAAATCTTCTCCCGCGGTAAGAAGATTTACGGAGACATCCCTCCCTGCCAGGGCGTGTGCTACCTCTTCGGCAACGTGCTCTCGCACTATTACGTAAATGATTTTTGGGGGCTGGCCGGAGATTTCATTCGATGACAGGGAGTAGAGACAGGTGTCCGAGGGTGAACTGCTCATTCGCGGATCGCAGGTGAGCACGGACTCAAGAAAGGCGCCCGCCGCCCCTCGAAGTTCGGGGTAAAAGACGACGGCGGCTACAGTTCGGAAATCTTGTGGTCCAGATGTGCCAGCGCGGCTTCCAGCGATTTGCGGTGTTGCGGATGTGTGGCGCTCTGCAACTCGTTTACGATGCGAGTGCGGGATAGCTGCAAATCCTTCTTTTCCTGTTCGTGGCGGACCTGCGCGTCCGATTTATTGCCAGCGTTGGGGTTGGACTTTGGAACATCCGCCGCCGCAACCTGTGACTCAACATCCTTGCTTTCCCATCCTCGTGCCATGACCCTAGTTTGACACAATCCTTGTCGCAGCAGGGGATTAAGAGCGGAGCGGTCCTGCGGGTAGGGATCCTATCATGCGCTCGCCGCACGGCGCTGCGGCAGCACCGGAAGCGCCGGGCGCATCACGCTTTGTACTGTGCTCTCCGCCACGCGCGCCAGATGTTCGCCGAAGATTCCGCGATAGGAAAATTCCGCGTCGTGCTCGGCCCAGTGCAGCCGCAAATACCAAACGCCAGCCGCATATTCCGCGCGCGCCGAGGTCAATTCCCGCACCGGGATCACCAGTAAGGGCTGAAAGTGCTTGTCCAGCGCCCAGACATTTTCCACTCCCGTGAACAACTGTGCGGGTGAGGCGGGCGCGTTTCCCGGCTGGTATTCGCCGCCATTCACCACCACCAGAGCTCCGAGTTCGCGCGCCTTTTCGTCCGCGGTGGTATCCGGGCGAGCCGAGGGCAGGAGAATCGCTCCAATAAACATTCCGAGCCCTAGCACCGCCAGCAGATAGCTCTGCCAGAATGCCAACGGCAGGAGCACCAGGGCGGCCCCGGCCACAGCCAAGACGATACGAAACGCAAACCAGGAGCGTTCGTTACGGCGCAAGTGAATGATTTTGGGAATGAGCAGCGCAAAGGCGAACAGCCCCACGATTGCGGCGTTGCGCGCACGTGCCAGGGCAATGTTTTTGGCGTGCGGGTGCGCGGGGTTTCTCGGCAGTACAGCGGCGGTGGAAGGTTCCGTGCGCGGCGTCGGGTTGGGAGTTGCGGCCATGGTGCTTGCTGGCAGTTCTGCGGCCACATTATTACCTATTTCGCCGTTTTCGAGAAATGGCGAAATGGCGGCAACGCCCTGGCGCACGAGTCAGGGGATTTGTTGCTCGCTTCGGGTGTTATGCGCCGGCGGCTTGCAGGGCTTTGCTGGCTAAGTCCTTGGCGCCGGACTTGCCGGCCAGCACGAGCTCGCTCCATTCGGCGGCGACTCTCGAGAGCCGCACGGATTCGCTGGTGAGCGATTCCGGCCCGCTGGAATCCGCGTTGCCAAAATAGATGCGCTCGAGGGGCTGCGCCGCGAGCAGGCGGTTTTTGGTGAATTGTCCGGGCGCGGCGATGAACATGGGGTGACCGCGGCGGTAGATGCGGACTTCCACGGGACTGACATTGAACTCCGGGAGCAATTTTTGGAAATCGGCGAGGACATTAGCGGCCAGGGCCTTGCAACTCGCTTCTTGCAGCAGCAGGGAGCGCTGATACTCGCGCAGCGGCGTGTAGAACGACAGAATATTGTTCTTCTGTTTGTAGCCTGGAGCGTTGCGCACCGTCCAGTCCGCCACGATGAAATCCGTAAAAGTGTTACCGGGGCACCAATTGTCGTAGCCGCGATTGTAGACCGGCTTGTCGAAGATGACGTTAACCACTGGATATGGCGCGTAGCGCGTGCGGCGCATGGCGGCTTTCTGTTCGGTGGGGAGCGCGGTGATCAGGCGCGAAGCGATGAGTTTCGGGACGCACATGATCACGGCTTTGGCACTGACGGTGATGAGCTGCCCCCCGTGGAAATACGTGACATTGACGGCGTCTGCTTCCGGCACCACCGCCACGACCGTGGCCTCGCCCAACATGCGATCTTTATATTTCGGGAGAAGCACTTCGACCAGGCGGTGGGTGATGCAGCCGAGGCCGCCGGGTAGAATCGCGCGCGTGTCGTCCTCGCCTTTGACGAGGCCCTGCAGGGCCTCGACTGCGACATAGGCGGAAGTGTCTTCCGTGGTCGCTCCCCAATTGGAGGGGCCGTAGGCGTCCCACCACTGGGCAATTTCCTTGGCATAGGCGGCAGTGAAATTTGTGAAAGGCTGCGCATCCAGTTCCATGGCTTGCGATTTCAGGTCCAGCTTCATGATGTCGTCGCGAAATTTCTTGAAGCCGGCGATGACTTCCTTGGGATAGGGAAGATGATCGAGGCCGGTTTTCCAGGTGTCAGGGACGAAGGCTCCGTCGACAATGGTGGGATCGGGGTTATTGACCAGCAGAAGTTTTAAGCCCAGTTCAGCGGCCAGTTGGTCGCCGGCGTCGCCTTTGTAAGCGTAAGCGGAGCCGGTGGCGAAAGGCTGGCCCTCGTACTCCTCCTGATAGGCGTTACCGCCGAAGTGATCTTCTTTTTCGAGCAGCAGCCAGTCGTGTTTGCCGCCGAGAAAATAGCCTGCGGAAAGGCCGGCTACGCCTCCGCCGATGATCACGACACCCGCATTTCTTGTGGCTGCGGGACGCTCGAATATATGGCCATCGCGGATCTGATGGCAGACCTCGAAGTGCTCGCCGTGCATTACCGGAGTAGGGGCAGCGGAATCCGGCGCGGCCAGCAGCGTGGAATCAATAGGGCATCCGGTAGCTACGGAGCCGGCGACTACGTATTTAATGAAATCACGACGTGTGTGCGACATGCGTGTTCTCCAAGGGTGCTTCCG
>DATFYV010000345.1:0-5786 GCA_035314845.1 Candidatus Acidiferrum sp. | reverse complement strand
AGACAGTTCGCCCGGCAATTTATCCAGCACGTGATCGACTTCCAGGGTGTGCGCGTATTTTTCCACGTAAGCGTCGATATCCTCCGCGCCCATGGCGGGCTTGCTTTCCAGGGGAAACGCGATGTTCTCTCGTACCGTCAGGGAATCAAACAACGCCCCCGATTGAAACACCATCGTGACCTTGTGACGCACTTTTTCAAATTGCGCTTCGTTATAGCCGGTGACGTCTTCGCCATCGATAAAAACGCGACCGCTGTCCGGCTTAAGAAAGCCCATGAAGATTTTCAGAGTTACGGATTTACCCACGCCGCTGCGTCCCATGATCACGCAGGTCTGCCCGCGCTTGACCACGAAGCTGACGTCGTGCAGCACCATGCGGTCATCGAAGCCTTTGTTGATGCCGCGAAACTCGAAAAAGTTTTCGCTCGGTGCGTTAGCGCAATTCGTACGGTTCGTTGCCTCGCTCAAGTCCGCTCCGCTTCGAGGATTCGCTGCGCTTCCCGATAGTCTTCGGGCGTGTTCATATTCCAGAAAAGCCGCCCAGCGCTATCAAATCGTTTCCAGTGCGACTCGTCAAGCACTTCTGCATTCAGGAGTTTCAAGGCGTCATTGACACGGCGCATGCCCGCGGCAAAGGCGGATTGGATTTCTGAGACGGCGGAGGTGTGCCAGCAGGCGCAGAGAGGTTCGCGTCCGTGTTGCGATCGCGGGACGACAGCTTTGGCACGGCTTTGCCGTGCGAAATCGCAGAGATAGTTGAGCCATTCGGAAGTTAGAAAGGGCATGTCGCAGCTGACGATGAGATTCCAGACGGTCTTCGGCTGCCGCTCGCTGGTGTTACGCAGCGCGGTGATGATACCGCCGAGCGGGCCCTCGCCGGGCCAGAGATCTGCGAGTGTTGGCAAGCCCAGGTCATCGTACCGTCGCGGGGGAGAGACGATGTGCACGCTTCCCGTTGTCGTGGAAAGTAGCGTGTACATGCGCAACAACATCGGCTGGCCTCCGAGCATCGCGCGCGCCTTATCCTCGCCAAAGCGCGTGCTGCCGCCTCCCGCCATGAGGTAGCCGGTTGCGCTGCGGGACGCTGCGGATCGCTGCTCCACCAAGCTCCTCAGGGGCTAAAGCCCAATTTTGTGACTGTTGCTAACGGCCCGACTAAAGTCGGGCCCTCCTATATATTCTCACTCACTCGCCGAGTCGTCGTCGGCAAGTTCGCGGCCGGGGCGGCGGATGCCGAGTTCGCGGAGTTTTTCCTGGAGGCTTTGGCGGTGCAGGCCGATGGTGGCGGCGGTGCGGGAAACGTTCCAGTGATGATCGCCTAGCTGTTTCAGCAGGTAGGCTACTTCAAATTTTCGCTTGGCTTCGCGAAAATCTTTCTCGGTCAGATCGCTGCCGTTCGTCGCGGCGCACGCCTGGGAGCTGCGTGTTAGGCCTTGCCCACGGATTACTTCTTCGGGCAAATCCGCGACGCCCAACTCGTCGCCCCGAGATAACACCAACGCGCGCTCCAGTACGTTCTTTAGTTCGCGCACGTTGCCTGGCCAATCGTAGCGTTCGAGGGCGGATACGGCTTCGCGCGTCAGACGCACGTTGGGGTTGCCCGCTCCGCCGTTGACAACTCCGGTGCGCCGCAATTTGGCACCGTGCATTTGCAGGAATGCTTCGGCGAGCACCGAAATGTCCTCTTTGTGCGCCCGCAACGGCGGCAGTTCGATGGTCACGACGCGCAGGCGATAGAAAAGGTCTTCGCGGAATTTGCCGGTGCGAATCTCTTCCGGCAGGTTGCGGTGCGTGGCGCTGATTACGCGTACATCGACCGGCAAGGATTGCATGCCGCCGAGGCGCTCAATGGTGCGATTTTCGAGGACACGCAAGACTTTGGCCTGGGTGACGGGGTTCATGTCACCGATTTCGTCGAGGAAAATCGTGCCGGCGTGGGCTTGCTCGAAGCGTCCTTTTTTCTGCTGCATGGCGCCGGTGAAGGCACCGCGTTCGTAGCCAAACAATTCGGATTCGATCAGCGTTTCCGGGAGCGCCGCGCAATTCACGGCCACGTACGGCTTTCCAGAGCGCGGGGAACGCGCGTGAATTTCCTGCGCCAGCAAGTCTTTGCCGGTGCCGCTTTCGCCCAGAATAAGGACCGTCGAATCGGTGGCGGCTACGCGATCGGCCATTTCAAAGGCGCGACGCATTTGCGCGCTGCTGCCGATCATTTGACCGAATTGACCTTCGGTGACCAGACGACGGCGCAGAGAGTCGTTTTCTTTTTCCAGCGTGGATAGTTTGAGGAGATTGGCGACGCGCTGGCGCAGCTCGTCCAGCTCGAAGCCCTTTACCAGGTAATCCGCCGCGCCCAGTTGCAGGGATTCGACGGCTTTTTTTGCAGTGTCTAACGCGCTGACCATCAGAACTGGGATTTCGCTGCCTTGTTCGCGCATCCAGCGCAAGAACGACAAACCGTCCTGTCCGGGCAGGATTACATCGAGCAGCACCAGATCGGGGGCTTCGCGCGTCAGGGCTTCTAGTGCGGCTTCCGCGCTTTCGGCTTCGGCTATGCGGTATTTGGATTCCAGCGCGCGGCGAAGGCCGTAACGTGCGGCGGGTTCGTCGTCCACGATTAGGATGGTTTTCATCTTCTTCCCTCGCGTTAGCCTACCAAGCCCAACAAAGTGCCGTGCGAAAAGCCCAACCGCTACAAAGTCAAAGGCACGGGTCTGAAGACCCGCCACTACAACGGCGGACGGCGCAGGGTTACTACACAGCGCGTGCCACGACCGGTCTTGCTGGGACTGTGAAATTCCAGAGTGCCACCAGCTTCGGCGACGCGCCGGTCCACGATGGTCAGGCCCAGACCCGTGCCTTGCGTTTTGGTGGTGAAGAAAGGCTGCAAGATTCGCGATTGCAGGACGGGAGGGATTCCAGGGCCGTCATCGACGAGGGTAATTCTGGAAAAGCCGTCGGCGTTGTCGAGCTTTATTTCCACCGATCCGCCCGCGGGTGAAGCCTCCAGTGCGTTAAGGATTAAATTGGATAAAATCTCATGGACAGCTTCGCTGTTGGCAGCAACGGGTGTCGGCAAGATCGGCTGGGCCACGCGCACATCAACGTTGCGGCGGCGAGCTTCGTGTCGCAGCACGCCAAGCACTTCTTCAAGCACGAGACCAGCGTCACAGGAGGCCGCGCCCTGCTCTCCGAGGACGGCGGGCCGGCTGAATTTCAGCAACTGGTTCAAGGTGGCGGAGAGGCGATTGATTTCCTCGAGAACCATTTTCGTTTCGGCGCGGAGAGAAGGTGGCAATTCCGCGCTTTCCATTTGCACTTGCAAGATTGTTTTGATGGAGCCGAGTGGGTTTTTCAGGTTGTGCGAGATGCTGGCGGCCATCTGCCCTAGAACTGCGAGGCGCTCGCGTTCGGCTAATTCCCTTTCAAGGCACAGTTTTTCATCGATCAAGCGGCACAAATCAAGCGGTCCGGGCAACTGTTCGGACAGATACTCGAGCGCGGCCAGCGTTTCACCGGAAAGCATGGCGCCATGCGAGCGAACGCGCAGCTCGCCGATGGGGCGGCCGGCGTGTTGAATCGGGAAGCGATCGAGAGTGGTGCTGTTCTCGATGGCCGCCGTGTCTGGCAGCGACTTCTCTCTGCCGTTTTGTTCCAGGACGAGCTGCACGTCCGCGAGTTGCAATTGCTCGCGGATCCATCGTTCGGAGAAGGCTTTGAGCTTGGCGACGCTGCCGAGCCCGGCCATCTCCTGAATGGGACCCATCAGGCGCTGGGTGCGGTCCATCTCGCTGACGGCGGTCTGGCGCAGACTGGCGCGCAGCAGCCGCTGCAAAGGTTCGAAAAAGGCCACGGGCAGGAACAACAAGATCGCGGCGGTGCTTTCCGGCGGGATGGAAGGCTCCAGCCACAAGCTGACGCGGCGCACCAGCGCCAGATAGAGAAGCGCGAGAAAGGTGACGAAAACCGCGTAGATCAAATTGCGCTGGCGGCCGATTTGTAGAAAGTTGAAGCGCTGTACATTGCGCACCAGGGCGCTCAGCGGGACCAGCGGCACGGCGGCCAGGAAGATGCTTACGTGGAGATGGAAATGCCCGCCGTCGGCAAGATGAAGGAGGCCGATGCCGATTCCGGCGATGGGCAAGGCGTACACGAGTGAACGATGAAAGCGCTTCTGTTCCGCGTCCGGCGCGGTGCGGGCGAACCACCATTGCCAGGCCGCTGCCGCTACCAGCGCGGCGACCAGCCAAACCTTGTACGCCAGGCCTAAGGCATTCGCGGGCGTCAAGAAGTCGAAGCCGCCGGGAGAGCGAAGGACGGGGCCGAGATGTGGGAGGAAATACAGTAACGGAGCATAGGACGCGATGAGCCAGGCGAGCTTCGCGCGGCGACGGTCAAACACGCCGCGAATCGCGGCGTATTCGATTTGTAGATGGAGGAGCAAAGCGGGAATGAGGATCAAACCGAGACACAAAAAAAACCAGGCGAAGAGCGCCAGCTTGCGCGGGACAACCGGGTAGTAGACCTCAGCGTTGAAGGCCAAAAGCGATGCGCCGTAAAAGAAGAACAGCGCGAGGCAGAGGAAAAACAGAATGCGTTCAAAGTTGCGCTGGCGGCGGTGCCCGAGAATCACCGCCATCCAGAAAAACGCCAGCAGGGTACCGGCGGTGAAAACGATAAATTGGATATAGAGCATCACGAAAGCAACTTCTCCGGTGGCGCTGCCGGCTAACGAACTAGAGTGTACGCAGGGAAGGAAGGCAGGGCAATTGCCAAGTGCAAGATTTTTCTTGCATCTCGTATAGCATTGACTTATTGATACTTATATGAATTCAAAGTATGAGTGTAAGGGACTCAATGTGGCGGCATTTCCCTTGACATGACGGAAAAGTCTGCTATATTAGCAGTCGGATGCGAGGAGTGCTAATTCCCTTTCAGCCTCGCTCCCCAGATTTCAAACTCGCAACATCAATCACGGAGGGTCTCAAGATGGCAGTGAATCTCACCCCGCTCCACGACAAAGTGATCGTGAAGCGTATTGAAGAAAAAGAAAGCGTCAAGGGCGGCATCATTATTCCGGACTCCGCCAAAGAGAAGCAGCAGGAAGGCGAAGTCCTCGCGGTCGGTCCGGGCCGTCGCGAAAAGGGCGAATTGCATCCTCTGGATGTGAAAGTCGGAGACCGTGTCATTTTCGGAAAGTATTCCGGAACGGACATCAAGGTCGAAGACGAAGAGTATCTAATCCTGGCCGAGACGGACATTTTGGCCAAGCTGAGCGGCGCCGCCAAGGCCGCCGGCAGCAAGAAGTAAGGTTCGAGCACGAATCCGCAGCAGGCCGGTCTAAAGACCGGCACCTACAAGAACCTAGTGGGCCGCCGTCGGGGTCCGTTGTTCAGAAAGTCTGCAGTACTGTTGGGAAGAAATTGATTCAGTCGTGAAAATTAGGAGGAATTAGAAATGGCGAAGCAAATCGTAACGGGCGAAGCATCCCGCCAGGCAATTTTGCGGGGCGTGAATGCGTTGGCCGATGCAGTGAAGATTACGTTGGGTCCCAAGGGCCGCAACGCGGTCATTGAGAAGAAGTTCGGCGCGCCGATCATCACCAAGGACGGCGTGACGGTAGCGAAGGAAATCGAACTCCGCGATCCGCTGGAGAACATGGGAGCGCAGATGGTTCGTGAAGTTGCGTCGAAGACATCGGACGTTGCGGGCGACGGCACAACCACCGCGACCGTACTGGCTCAGGCCATCTTCCGCGAAGGCGTGAAGACGGTTGCCGCAGGCGC
>DATFYV010000344.1:0-7580 GCA_035314845.1 Candidatus Acidiferrum sp. | reverse complement strand
AGCTGGCTCATGGGCATGGTCAGGTAGGCCTCTTTGGAGAGGGTGGCGATTACGCCTTTTAGGATCGTGTCTTTAACATCGGCGTCGACTTGGACCCAGCCGGCGGCGGTAAAGACTTTTTCCACGGCGGATTGCGGCCCGAGGATCAGGAAATTGACCATGTCGCCCGGAGTGCCGGACTTATCGGCGACGCGGCGGGGGATCTTGGTGAAGAGCTCGTTGTTGATACCGGGGATGAACTGGACGGTGCGAGCGGGTTGCGGAGTCGAGGCAGGACTTGCCGAATAGATGGTAATGCGAAGGATGTAGGTGCCATCGGCGGCGTCACTGGCGGTTTGATTGATGCCAACCAGGAGGTGCCCGGAGGTTAGAGACAGAAACTCGCGGCGGGTGCCGATGAGAAACGGGGATGCGGAGTCGTTATCCGTGAGGGAGCCGCCTATGCGGGCGATCAGGGCGCCGCGCCCTGCGTCGTTCAGGGGGAGGGAGTGAAGCAAGTCCTTGAAGTCGCGAGGGAGGCCTGCTGCGGAGTTGTCGGATTTGGCGTCTGGGTAGCGGAGAGTTCCGCTGGCGGAAAAGAGCAACCGCTCGCCTGGTTGGACGTCGATGCCGGTATCGGTCCATTGCGTGTCACCCGTAAGTTGTATTTCCTGAGTTAGGAGCGGGCGCTCCGGGGCTGGCTTCGATTGTTGGCTCGCGGGGGACTGGGCGGTGCGGGAGATGACTGTAGGAGTTTGCAAGAGCAATGCCAAGATTGCGGCTGCGAGCTTTGCCGGCGAGGGTGAAGTGTTGGGCATCTTGGCGCGAGCCATCCTGGGCGGATTGGCGCGCATCGGTACTTTTACAGATGAACGGTGCAGTGGCAAGAGGCGTGCGCCGGCGGCCGAATTGTTGACGGCAGTTAGCGGAGGCTTGTAGATTGGGTTGGGGATTTGCGGACGCAATTTACGCTTTGCAATGAAAAAAACTATGCGGTTGGTGGTCCGGGGAATTTTTTGTTTGATGGGCGTAGTGGTGTGCGCGGCAGTGGTTACGGCGCAAGCTCCGCCGAGCAGCGGTCAGAATGCTGGGCAGGCTCCTGCCGGCCCGACGGCGCCTGCGGTTACACCGCGGTTGCGCCCTGCGGCGACAGTGCCGCTGGCGCAGAACGCCGTTGGCGTTGACGGCAGCGAGGCCATGTTTACGACCATGTGCGCGCTGCTGGCGGCGGGGTACGAAGCCGATGTCAGCGCGGATCACTGGTCGCCCTATCGCGCGCAAATGCGGGAACGATTGCAGGCGCAGCAAGGGCCGGCAGTGGAGGCCCTACGGCAGTTTTATCGCGAGCATCAGTTGAACGATCCGGCGGCGATGCTCTCGCGGTATTTGTGGTTTGGGCTGGTATCCGGGCCAGCGCCGAAATTTACGCCGGTGCTGCGACGCGACGAGCTTCCGCCGGAGATTCTGGTGCTGGAAGGATTCAGCGAAATCCTCTCGGCGTACTATCGCGAGCAACAGATTGGGCGGCTGTGGCGGCAGGTGCAGCCAGTGTATGCGCGGGAGATCGAACGGCTGCACGATGAAGTGTCGCAGATCGTTTTTGTGTCTTCGGGATATCTGCGGGACATTGTGGATGGCAACGGCCCGCGCACCTTCATGATCGTGGTCGAACCCTTGGTCGGACGCATCACCAACGTGCGCAATTGGGGCGATCACTACGCCATCGTATTGAGCGGGGGCGATGACCTGCCCACGGATCTGGTGCGTCACGCGTTTCTGCATTTCTTGCTGGATCCATTGCCGCTGGAATATCCCCATGTGGTGGCCACCAAGCGCGCCTTGTTCGAGAGAGCGGCGCAGGCACCGCGCCTGGAGCCGGAGTTGCGGGATGATCTTCCGTCGTATGTGGCGGAGTGCCTGGTGCGCGCGGTGGAGATCAAGCTGAAGAAGGCGTCTCCCGGCGAAAGGGAAGCAGCACTGGAACGCGCGGATGTGGACGGTTACGTGATGGTGCGCCCGCTCTTCGAGGGGCTGGTTAAATTTGAGGGTTCGGAACCCGCAATGACGCAGTATTTTCCGGACCTGATTCGCGGAATCGACTTGGGCGCGGAGAGCAAGCGGCTTGCGGCTTTACAATTCGCCCCGGAAAGAAGCAAGCAAGAGGGCGCGGCGCTTTCCACGGAAGAGGTGGCGCGCCGACGTGCATTGCAGCCAACCACGCTGCCGAGTGATCCCGATGTCATCGCGGACCTAACGGAAGGGGAACGCAAAATCGCGGAGAAGGATCCCCGCGCGGCGGAGGCGGCGTTTCAGAAAGTGCTGGCGAAGTATCCCGATCAGGTGCGGGCGTGGTACGGGTTGGGAATGGTGGCGGTGCTGGATCACGACGCGGCACGGGCCAAGGAAGTGTTTGCGCGCCTGACCAGCGGGGACCACGCGGCCACGCAAGATCCCATGGTGATGGCGTGGTCGCACATTTACCTGGGCAGGATTTATGACGGGGAGGGGCAGGCGGAGGTGGCCAAGTCGCAGTTTGAGGCCGCGCTGAGCGTGCACGGCTTGCCGGAACGGGCGCGAGATGCGGCGCAGCAGGGTTTGGACGTGGTGAATACGGAGAAGCCCGCGGCGCGGCCATAAGGGTTGCGGCACGACTGAAGTCGTGCCCGCCCGCAAGTACCGGGAAGAGATTCAGTTGACGGGAGATTTAGCGATGAGCGTGAATTGGAGAAGCAATCTGGGACTGATCTTGGCGGCGAGTTTGCTGGCGACGGCGTCGGCGGCGCGTGCGCAGGGGACGGCAGGGGGCGGGCAACAGCCGGCGGCTTCCGGGACCGGCGGGCAACAGAACTCGGGACAAACTCCGACGCTGGCCGGCCATGCGCCTGCGGACGCGTCCAAGGGGAACACGATCGCGCTCGATGTAGCGCCGCCGGTGAACGCCGAGGAAGACGCGGCCTTCAAGGCGTTTCAGGACGCGCCGAACACCGATGCGGACAAGAAAATTGGATTGGGCGAAGCGTTTGCACAGAAGTATCCCCAGAGCCGTTATTTACCGGTGATTTATTCGAGCCTGACGATGCTGTACCTCAATACCAATCAGGTGCAGAAGATGGAGGAAGTAGGAGACAAGGAAGTGAAGCTGACGCCCACGGATGTGCAGACCATGGCCATTTTGGGGCAGACCATTCCGCGGGCCATGAATAGCAGCACCAGCAGCGCGGAACAGCTGAAGGAATTGGCGAAGGCAGAAGACTACTCGAAGCGCGCTATCGAAGTAACGCCTACGATTCCCAAGCCGGCGAACGTCACCGACGAACAGTTCGCCACCGCAAAAAATGTGACGCTGGCGATGGCCCACAGCGGGCTGGGACTGGTGTATGTGCGGCGCGGAAAATATGCCGAGGCCATTCCGGAGCTGGACCAATCGGTGAAGCTGGACCCCACCCCGGACCCGGTGAATTATTATTTGCTGGGAGTGGCGAATGAGAAGGCCTCGCATTTTGCGGATGCCGCGGACGCATTCGCGAAATGCGCGGGATTGCAAAGCAGCATGCAGGCCACGTGCAAGAGCAAGGCCGAGGAAGCCAAGAAGCTGGGGAACACGCAGCTGAGCATTCCCAAGTAAAATGGCCTCCGGTGCTGAAGAGCCGCGGACATAAAGCGGCGATGGCCTGAGCTGCAAACACCATGGAAGATACCAAGCCCGGCTCCGATGCGGCACTTGAAAAAAAGCTGGGGCACAGGTTTCTTCGCCCAGAGCTGCTGGTGCGGGCTTTGACGCACAGTTCGGCGGCGCCGGAAAGACGCCCTGGTGCGGGCCGCGAGCTACATGAGGACAACGAGCGCTTTGAATTCTTGGGTGACGCGGTCCTGGAGCTGCTGGCCAGCGAATACCTGGTGCTGACGTTTCCGGACTGGAGCGAAGGGCAGCTTTCGAAAAGCCGCGCGCGGCTGGTGAACGCGCGCACGCTGGAATCGGCGGCGCGGCGTCTGCGCTTGGGTGAGCACTTGCGGCTGGGGCGCGGTGAAGAGAAAACCGGCGGGCGGGAAAAGCAGACGTTGCTGGCGGATGCGTTTGAAGCAGTGGTGGCGGCCGTGTACCTGGATGCCGGTTTGCACAGCGCGCGGGATGTGTTGCATCGCGTACTTTTCGCGCACGCCATTGAAGAGCGCGGAGACAGTATCGCGGACTCCGACCGCAAGTCCGCGTTGCAGGAATTCCTACAAGCCAGGCATCAGTTGCCCGCGGAATACCGCGTGGCGCGGGAGACCGGACCGGATCACCAGAAGACCTTTGAGATTGAGGTTTGGGTCGAGGGCAAGTGCGTAGCCAGCGGGACGGGCAGTTCGAAGAAAGAGGCCGAGCAGCGCGCGGCACGCAGCGCGCTGGCGCGCATCACGTTGCTGGAATCGCCCGAGCAGGAGCCTGCTACGGAGCCCGCTACGGAGCAGGTTACGATGGAGCAGCCGAGGCCCGAAACGAATGGCAGATGAGCTTACGGAAGGAACCATCACGGAAGTGACCTTGGCAGTAACCCCGGCAGGAGCTCCGATCCCTCAGGAACACCTCGCGGCCGAGACGCCGGCGTCCGAGCAGCACCACGAACACCACGAAGAGCAGACCACCATCGCCGAGTATCTGGAATCGCTGCTGGTCACCGTGATTCTGGCGCTCTTTGGGACCAGCTTTGTGGTGCAGGCGTTCAAGATTCCTTCGGCTTCCATGGAGCACACGTTGCTGGTGGGCGATCACCTGCTGGTGAATAAATTTGTCTTTGGCGGAACGGGGGCGTGGTACGACAAATTTCTGCCGTACCGCCCGATACAACGCGGGGACATCATTGTTTTCAAATATCCCTATGCGGACCACCAGCATTTTGTAAAGCGCGTGATCGGGTTGCCCGGGGATCATTTAAAACTGGTGGACCAGGAGATGTACGTCAACGGGAAATTACTGAATGAACCGTACGTGCAGCACAATCCGCTGGGACTGGGCGATCCCTTGAACTCTTATTTCCCGCTGCCTGCGAGGCTGATGCTCTCGTCGCAAATGCTGCCCGAATGGGTGGCGGAATTGCCGAAGTACACCGTGGGCGATGAAATTGTGGTGCCGCCGGGGAAATATTTTGCCATGGGCGACAATCGCGACCAGAGTTCCGACAGCCGCTACTGGGGATTTGTGGACCGCGACGCCATCATGGGGCGGCCGTTTTTGATTTACTGGTCGGTGGACGCCACCAGCGCGGACTATGCCAAGGAGACGACGTTTTGGAGCCGGCTCTCGAGCGTGTTTGACAACATCGCACACCTGCCGGCGCGCACGCGTTGGAGCCGCATGCTGCGCACCGTGCATTGACAGAGGTCAGGCCTAGAGTTCCGACCCACAAAGATCCAGAATTTTTTTCAAAGTGTAAAATTGCGTTTTTTCGCAAACGGTTGAGACACCGCTGGAGCGGTGTCGTACAGTGTGGGTGGTGGTTTGTCATTGGCACTTATGGGCGCACGACGGAAATGGTTGAAGGTAGCGATTGGCGTGTTGGCACTGGTGGTGCTGGCGCAGTTCGCGGTGGGTTTGCTGGTGCGTACGCGGCGCGTGCATGGGTATCTTATTGCGCATTTGGAGCGCGCGTTTGGGCGACCCGTGGATGTGCGCCGCTTCGATGCGCAAGTGTTTCCCAGTCTGCGGCTGGACGCGGACGGCGTGACCATAGCCGAAGATCCGGCGTTCGGCAACGAATATTTTCTGCGCGCGGAAAAGTTGAGCGCGGGCTTGCGCTGGGCGGGTTTGCTGCGCGGCCACTTTGATTTTGGGACGCTTTCCCTGAGCCGGCCGAGTCTAATTCTGGTGCGCAGCGCGCAGGGACGCTGGAATCTGGAGGACTGGCTGCCTCCGGCGAAAAGCGGCTCGCCCGCGGGCCCACGAATCTACGGTCCGCCGGCGGCTGCAGAAGGGGCCAATCGCCTGGAGCGAATTGAGTTCGACGACGGGCGGGTAAATTTCAAGACTGGGCAGGACAAGCGGCCGTTTGCGTTTATCGCCGTGAGTGGGAGCGTGGAGCAAATTTCTCCGGGGCGCTGGCAGTTGCAACTCGAGGCGCAACCTTGGCGCAGCGGGGTGGCGCTGCAATCGGCGGGCACGCTGCAAATTCGTGGTGACATTGCCGGTACTTCGGCGCGATTGCAGCCGGCGCGCTTCGCAGTGCATTGGAGCGAAGCGTCCCTGGCCGATTTGCTGCGCTTGTTCCGCGGGCAGGATTACGGCGTGCGCGGGTCTTTCACGCTGGATGCCGTGGCGCAGAGCGGGGTTCCGGGTGCTGGTGACGACAGCGTTGGCGGCGCGCTGCAGGCCGCTGGAGTGACCAACGCCAGCGCGGGCGGAGGCGCCAAAAATTTGCCCTCGGACTGGATATTCTCGCTGGAAGCGCGGGCCGCGCGTGTGCATCGCTGGGATTTGACCGAGCGGGCCGATAATCCGCGCGTCGGCTTGAGAATCGCTGGCAGCGCGAACATCGCCGCGCGCACGCTGGAAGCCTCGGAGGTGGCCCTGACGTCGCCGGCTTCCAATTTGCGCGGCACGCTGCAGGTTGCCGGGATGACGCCGGAACTGCACGTGGATTCGGCGGGCATTCAAGCCGGCGATTTGCTGGCCTGGTGGCGGGCCTTCGAACCGGGCGTGGAGGAAGGCCTGGTGGTCGAGCAGTATTTTACCGGCTCGACGACCTTGCGCGGCTGGCCGCCCAGCGTCGAGCAGCTGGCGTTTTCGAGCAATGGTGGCAGCGCGAAAATTCCCGGCGTCGCGGAGCCATTTTGGATTGGCGCGGTGCGCGGCGGGCGCGAGCGGGACAAATTGGTGATGGAGCCGGTGCGTCTGCAGCTTGGCGGGGAACGCAACGCGATTTCGTCCGTTGCGAAGCGCCACGCCACGGCGTCAGCAACGCCGCTGCACGACGCCGCGGAGCTTACCGCCAGCGAGGATTTTAACGCGCATGAAGGTGGCGCAGTCCTGGAAGCGCAGGTGGAGCAAATAAGCACCGTGTTGTATGCGGCCGCGGCCATCGGCCGGCCTATCAATCACGGATGGGATTTGGATGGGCGCGCGCTCGGTTCCGTGCAATGGGATTGGCACCGGCCGCGCGGGCAGCGCTGGAGTGGAAAAATCGTTGTGTCGAAAGCGCATCTGGCCGTAGCCGGTTTGAATCAGCAACTGCAGGTGGGGAATGCCGCCTGTGTATTGGACCACGGAAGACACAGCGTGCTGTTGGGCGCGGTGGAAGGATTCGGAACCACTTGGAATGGGGCGATACGCGAGAATCCGCCGACGGACGGCAACCCGCAGGCGCGCTGGAGTTTCAGTCTGCACGGCGGGGAATTGAATGCCGCGGACATTGACCGCTGGGCGGGACCGCGCGCGCGTCCAAGCTGGCTAAGCACGCTGTTGAGTTCGCTGAGCGGCGGACCGCGCGATTCGGCGCAGGATGGCGCTGCCCGCAATCTAAGCGTTGCGACGAGCGTGTCTGGGAGCGAACTCAACAGCGTGCTTAGCCAGCTTGGACGCGCGCGCGGTCCCGCCCAGCGGTCAATGTCCGCGGCATTCAATTCCC
>DATFYV010000343.1:0-5096 GCA_035314845.1 Candidatus Acidiferrum sp. | reverse complement strand
TACCGGGGATTTGGCGTGCAGCAGGGCGTAGCTTTTTACCGGGCCGTAGTAGCCAGTGGGGCCCCAGTCGGCCAGAAAATCCTTCATGGTGTAACTGGGGCCGGGCTTCCAGATTTCGTAGGCTTTGTTGGTGTCGCCGGCAACCAGCGCGTTAAAAAAAGTTTCCGTGGCATGTTTCTCCGGGTAGTAGCGCACTAGGAAGTACAGGCCGAGCACCGCGATGGAAAGTATCGCCACCACGGTGAAAATCATGGCACGGGATTTATCGGGTTTGTAGGCAGGTACGTCGAGCAACGTGGTCATGCGAAAGTCTCCTGCCTGCGAGGGCTTGTGTTCTGCACAAATCAAAATTAGCAGAAGAGGCCTGCGAGAGTAAATGCGTTGCGACGGAGAGAGGAAAGAAAATCTTAAGAGAATACAGAGTGTAGGCCGGGACTAAAGCCCGGCCGCTACAAGTTCCGTTCAAAGGCTAGGCGTCGAGGGCGCCACCTACGCCTTGTGGTACTTCGATCTGATATTTGGTGCGGGCTTTTTCGGCGTGTTGCTCGAGGGCCAGAGTAATCAGGCGATCGATCAGTTCGCGGAAGGGAATGCCAGAGGCTTCCCAGAGTTTGGGATACATGCTGATGGAGGTAAAGCCGGGAATGGTGTTCACTTCGTTCAGGAAAACTTTTCCCGTGGCTTTGTCCATGAAGAAGTCCACGCGGGCCATGCCGCTGAGTTCCAGGGCGCGAAATGCAGCGATGGCCGTGGCTTGGAATTTTTTGACCTGTGCGGGCTTTAGGTCCGCGGGAATCAGGAGCTGTGTGCCGGATTCCAGATATTTCGCGGCGTAATCGTAAAATTCGCGGTGCGGGACGATCTCACCAGGGATGGAGGCTTCCGGTGCGTGGTTGCCCAGCACGGAGACTTCGATTTCGCGCGCGCTGACGGCCTTTTCAACCAGGATTTTTGTGGCGAACTCGGCGGCCAAGGTAATCGCGGGCGCCAATTCTTCGCGTGCGTGCACCTTGCTCATGCCCACGGACGAGCCCAGCGTGGCGGGTTTTACGAACAGGGGGTATTCAAATTGCCCATCGATGCCGGATTGCACCGCCGCGGGCATGGATTCCCACTCGTGGCGGTACACCGTGACCCAGGGCACCACGGGAATTTGCGCGCCTTGCAGCAGGCGCTTGGTGACGTCTTTGTCCATGGCGATGGCGGAGCCGAGGACGCCGGAGCCAACAAAGGGCAGGCCGGCGAGATCGAGCAAGCCTTGAATGGTGCCGTCTTCGCCATACGTGCCATGAATTACGGGAAAAACTACGTCGAGGCGCTGTCCGCCGCCGCTGCCGTCCAGGCGAATGAGCGCGGCGTCGGTGGGATCGGCGTTCATCATCACGCGTTGACCCTGGCGCAGCACGTCGGGCAGCATTTTTTGCGCACCTGCGCCGGCTAGCCAGTGGCCTTCCTTGGAAATGCCGATGGGCACAGCTTCGTATTTATCGGGATCGAGTCCGCGAATGACGGATGCCGCGGAAGCCAGGGAAACTTCATGTTCGCCGGAGCGCCCGCCGAAAAGGATGCCGACGCGGAGGCGTTTCTTGTCTGGAGTCACGAGGATTATTTTTTCAGAAAAATTCGCGGGGCTAAAGGGGAGAGGCGCGGACGGTTTCCAGAAGAGGGATAGACGATTTTGATGGGGACGGAAAGCAGCAGGCATGAATATCATTTGTTCTTGACCAGGTGATATTGCCGGCGATATCATCGAGGCGTGCTGTCGTACGTGTTGGACACGGACGTCATGGTCGCGGCGCTTCGGAGTCAACACGGGGCATCGCGGCAAATTCTGATGGCTGCCCTAGAGCGGCAATTTCGTTTATTGGTTTCCGTGCCGTTGCTGTTGGAATATGAAGCAGTGTTCAAGCGGTCAGAGCATCTGACGGCGAGCGAGTTTAACGATATAAGAATAGAACGGTTGCTGGACGATCTAGTTGACGTGGCGGTGCCAGCCGGAGAAGGGTTTCGCTGGCGAATGCCAATCACGGATGCCAACGATGTGATGGTGCTGGAGGCAGCGATTAACGGTGGTGCGGACGCGATCGTCACATTTAATGTTCGGCACTTCGCACGAGCGAGCAAAAACTATCGCCTGCGAATCATTCTGCCACGCCAAGCGTTACAGGAAATAAGGGAAGGTTAACAACGAATATGAGACGCAGCAATTTTGCATTGAGAATGCCACCCGCGCTGATGGCGCAAGCCAAGAAAGCCGCCAAATCACAGGGCGTGGCGTTGAATCAATTAATCAATATGGCGGTGGCGCAAATCGTCTCGACGCTGGAGACGACTGAATACTTCCGCGAACGAGGGCGGCGCGCAGACCGCAAGGAAACCTTGAAGATACTGGCGCAGTTGGGTGCGGGAACCCCCCCGATGCCCGGCGACGATCTACCTGTACTTCGCGAACGAAAAAAAAGGCAGAAGCGTACAACAAGCAAAGAGCGGAAGAAGCGCCTGGCAGCGTAAGATTGTACGTTCATGTCAGCGGTTTCCGATCGGTTCACTACAGGATTTTTTTGCCGAGGGCGGAGAGGATTAGCTCCACGCCGAGCAGCGCCGTGCGGTTGTGCTCATCGATTACGGGATTGATCTCCACCACTTCGAGGGAGGCCATGGACTCACTGTCGGCGATCATTTCCATGGCCAGGTGGGCTTCGCGATACGTTACGCCGCCGCGGACTGGTGTTCCCACGCCCGGCGCGTCGCTGGGGTCCACGAAATCCATATCCAGGCTGACGGCGATTCCCGCGGTGTCGTCCATGGCGTACTTGATGGCATCGCTCATCACTTCGCGCATGCCGCGTTCATCGATGTCGCGCATGGTGAAAACGTGCACGCCGGATTTTTTCATCATTTTGCGCTCCTGGGCGTCCAGGTCGCGCGCGCCGACGATGACGATGTTGCCCGGTTCCACCTTGGGCTTGAAACCCATCAGATCGACCAGCTCTGTCGGGCCGTAGCCCATAATGCTGGCCAGCGGCATGCCGTGAACATTGCCCGAGGGCGAAGACTCCGGGGTGTTCATATCTCCGTGAGCGTCCAGCCAGATGTAGCCGATATCTTTTTTCTCCTTACGGAAAAACGAGGAAACTCCCGACGCCGCTCCCGCGGCGATAGAATGATCGCCCCCCAACACGAGCGGGAAATAGCTTTCCTCGAGTGATTTTTGCACCGCTTCGGCAAGGTCTTTGCAGGTTTCGGCAATTTCGTCTAAATATTTGGCGCGCTTTTCGCCGTAAGACATTTCTTCCGGCTGCTTCACGGAGATGTTGCCGATGTCTTCGACTTGGTGGCCAAGTTGCTTCAAGCGGGTCTGCAATCCCGCGACGCGCAGCGCCGACGGGCCCATATCCACGCCACGGCGGCTGGCGCCGAGGTCCATGGGCACACCGATAATACGGATTTTTTGATGCGTCATTTTTCCAAAAGCCTTTGCTCGGTGAACGGTGCCGCATGACGCATGAACTCCGCGTCCGCGCGAACGCAAACGTGGGCCTCAGGAACCGTCAAGGCGAAACCCCCTCACTCTGTTGGTAACTGCCAGAACTGCGAGCTAGCGCCGGTTGCCGGAGAGGCTCTAACGCCAGATGAATCCACCGGACCGGGCTTTGAGCCTGGCCCTTTACTACCCCAATTAAGGGTACACGCGGTACAGCATGCGAGGGAAGGGAATGACCTCGCGAATGTGTTCGGTGCCGCAGAGCCAGGCCACGGTGCGTTCGAGGCCCAGGCCGAAACCGGCGTGGGGCACGCTGCCAAAGCGCCGCAGGTCCAGGTACCACTGGAAGGAGTCTTCCGGTAAGTTATTCTCGCGCAGGCGCTTAACCAGCAAGTCGTAATCGTGGATGCGCTGGCTGCCCCCGATGATTTCGCCGTAGCCTTCAGGCGCCAGCATATCGAACGCCAGGGCTAGGTCGGGGCGGGCTGCGTCCGGCTGCATGTAGAAGGCTTTGATGGCCGCGGGATAGCGGTGGACCATGACGGGGCGGTCGAATTCGTTGGAGACGATAGTCTCCTCGTCGCCGCCGATGTCATCGCCGAACTTGGCTGGGTTGCCGTGTTTGTTCAATACCGCGATGGCTTCTTCATAGCTGATGCGCGGGAACGGTGGCTTCACGTTCTCCAGTTTCTTTACATCGCGCTTCAGGGTTTCCAGTTCGCGGGATTTATTTTTCAGCACGGATTGCACGATGGCGCTGACCAAACCTTCGGCGAGGGTCATCACGTCGTCGAGCTCAGCGTAAGCAGCTTCCGGCTCGAGCATCCAAAATTCCGTCAGGTGGCGACGGGTTTTGGATTTTTCCGCGCGAAAGGTGGGGCCGAAGGTGTAGATCTTGCCCAGCGCCATGGCCAGGGCTTCGCCGTAAAGCTGCCCGCTTTGCGTCAGGTATGCTTTTTGATCGTCGATGTAATTCACTTCAAAGAGCGTAGAAGTGCCTTCGCAAGCCGCGGGAGTGAAAATCGGCGCGTCGGTAAGCGTGTAACCCTGTTCGTCCATGAAATTGCGCGCCGCGCGGATGGCCTCCGCGCGAATGCGCAGGATGGCGGCAGAGCGCGGGGTGCGAATCCACAAATGGCGATGATCGAGGAGGAAGTCAACGCCGTGTTCTTTCAGCTGGATGGGAAACGGCGTAGCCTCGGACACCCTTTGCAGCACTTGAATCGTGCTCACGCCCATCTCGTAGCCGCCCGGCGCGCGTTGCTCCGCGCGGATTTTCCCAGTGACGATTACGCTGGACTCTTGCGTCAGCCCCTTCAGCGCCGCAAACGCCTCGGGATTTTCTTTCAGTGCACAAACACCCTGAATAATCCCCGTCCCGTCGCGAAAAATCGGAAACATCAACTTTCCCGATTCGCGCAAATTATAAAGCCAGCCTTTGATGGTGACTTCTTGCCCGTCGTGTTTTCCCGCCTGCTCGATGCTAATAGTGGTCATAGTGAGTTTCGCCAGTGGATTCGCAAACCAGCAGTTTAACAGAGGAGTGGAATTGCAGCAGCAGAGGCGCAAGCAACGAGAGAATTCTACCGATTAGCGAGAGTCCGAATGTTTC
>DATFYV010000342.1:0-8357 GCA_035314845.1 Candidatus Acidiferrum sp. | reverse complement strand
AACATCACCACCAACAGCGGGCGCATGTCCATCAACCTCAAGGCGCTGAATCAACGGGACCTGAACGCTTCGGACGTGATCCGCCGACTGCAAAGCAAGCTCGCGGATGTCCAAGGCATTCAACTTTTTATGCAGCCGGTGCAAAACATCACCGTGGATGACCGCGTCAGCCGCACGCAATATCAGTACACGCTGGAAGATCCCGACCCCAACGAGCTGAACGATTGGACCAATCAGTTCGTGGACAAGCTGAAAAAGCTACCGGATCTCGAGGACGTGGCCACCGACCAGCAGCCGGGCGGTCTGGCCGTCAATCTGATTATCGACCGTCCCACGGCTTCGCGGCTGGGCATCGCGCCGACTACCATCGACAACACGCTGTACGACGCCTTCGGGCAGCGGCAAATCAACACCATGTACACGCAGCTGAATCAGTACCACGTAATTTTGGAGGCGGAGCCGCAGTTTCAAAAGGATCCCAGTAAACTGAACAAGCTGTACATCCAGGCCAACGCCGCGGCGGGAACTACGGGCGCGGCTGCCAGTTCCACGGGAAACGGTTCCACCTCCGCTGGCTCCAACGCGCTGACCGGGTCGGCGCAATACACGGCTTCTGCAAATACACTGACGCCGCCGCAAAATGCGCTGACGTCGAACACTTCGGCGTCCGCTTCCAGCAAAGGCGCGAGCTCCGCGGGGACCACGAGTTCCGCCTACAGCAGCGCGGTGCCGCTGGGAGCCTTCGCGCATTTTGAAAATAGGACTCAGCCGCTCTCCATCAATCACCAGGGCCAGTTCCCGGCCATCACCGTGTCGTTCAATCTGGCTCCGAATGCCGCGCTGGGCAACGCCATCGACGCCATCACCAAAGTGCAAAAGGATATGCACATGCCCGCGAGTTTGCAGGCCGATTTCCAAGGCACGGCGGCGTCGTTTCGCAATTCCCTTTCGAACATGCCGCTGCTGATTTTGGCCGCGCTGGTCACGGTGTATATCGTGCTAGGCGTCTTGTACGAGAGTTTCATCCATCCCATTACCATTCTTTCGACGCTGCCTTCCGCGGGAGTTGGCGCGTTTCTGGCGCTGATTCTGTTTCGTCAGGACCTCAGCGTGGTGGCCATCATCGGCCTGGTGCTGCTGATTGGCATCGTGAAGAAAAACGGCATCATGATGGTGGACTTCGCGCTGGAAGCCGAGCGCCATCACGGGAAGAGTTCCACAGACGCGATTTACGAAGCCTGCTTGCTGCGCTTCCGTCCCATTATGATGACCACCATGGCCGCGCTGCTTGGCGGTTTACCGCTGGCGTTTGGCAGCGGCATCGGTTCGGAGTTGCGCCGCCCGCTGGGCATCGCCATGGTCGGCGGCCTGTTGGTGAGCCAGGTGCTCACGCTGTATACCACGCCGGTGATCTACATTTTCTTTGACAAGATTGCGCAGCGCTTCTCGCGGCGTAAATCGCGCGCAAGCAATCCCGGCACCGCGAATTCAGGGCCGACTCCGGAACCGGCAGGGGCGCAATGAACGTCTCGGAGCCATTCATCCACCGGCCGGTGGCGACCACGCTGTTGACGGTGGCCATCGCCATTGCCGGGGCCATCGCCTTCAACGTACTGCCCGTCTCCCCGCTGCCGCAGGTGGACTTCCCCACCATCTCCGTCAGCGCCAGCCTGCCTGGAGCTAGCGCAGAAATCATGGCCTCGAGCGTGGCCACTCCGCTCGAAAGACAGTTTGGGCACATCGCTGGGGTCACGGAAATGACCTCCGCCAGCAGCCTGGGCTCATCATCGGTTACGATTCAGTTCGACCTGAGCCGTAACATCGACGGCGCGGCGCGCGACGTGGAAGCGGCCATCAATTCCGCGCGCACTTATCTTCCGGCCAACCTGCCCGCTAATCCTACCTACCGCAAAGTGAATCCCGCCGATTCGCCGATCATCATCCTCGGACTCACCTCCAGCAAGTACGGCCCGGACAAGTTGTACGATGAGGCCTCGACCGTCATTCAACAAAAGCTCTCGCAGATTCAGGGAGTCGGTCAGGTCAACGTGGGCGGCGGCGCACTGCCTTCGGTGCGCGTGGAAGTTAATCCTACAAAGCTGGCCAGCTATGGGCTGACCATGACCAACGTGCAATCCGTCTTGCGGCTGCAGAATTCCGCCTTAGCCAAGGGGCAGATTACGGATGGCGACGTCAGCGCCGATATCCTGGCCAACGATCAAATTTCGCACGCCGAGGATTTCAAGCCCGTCATCGTGGGCTACAAAAATGGCGCGGCCATTCATCTTTCCGACGTCGCCGACGTCATCGATTCGACGCAAAATGTACGCACCGCGGGCTATTTGAACGGCAAGCGCGCGGTGCTGCTGATCGTCTTCCGCCAGCCCGGCGCAAACATCATCGATACCGTGGACCGCGTGCGCGCCGAGTTGCCCTCCATCGCCGCGTCCATTCCGCAGGGCATCGACACCACCATTGTGTTGGACCGCACTACCACGATTCGCGCCTCGGTCAGCGACGTGGAACGCACCCTGGCGATCTCCATCATTCTGGTGATCATTGTGGTGTTCATTTTCCTGCGCAACGGGCGCGCCACGCTTATTCCGGCTGTCGCCGTTCCGGTTTCGCTCATCGGCACGTTCGCGGTGATGTACCTCTGCGGCTACAGCCTGGACAATCTGTCGCTCATGGCCTTGACCATCTCCACAGGCTTCGTGGTGGATGACGCCATCGTGGTCATGGAAAATATCACGCGCCATCTCGAAGACGGTATGGAACCCCTTACCGCGACGCTCAAAGGCGCGAAAGAGATCGGCTTCACGGTTCTCAGCATCAGCATTTCGCTCATTGCCGTTTTTATTCCGCTACTGCTGATGGGCGGCATCGTGGGCCGGCTCTTCCGCGAGTTTGCCATCACGCTGTCCACCGCCATTATCGTCTCCATGGTCATTTCCCTCACCACCACGCCGATGATGTGCGCCTACTTGCTGCGCGACCAGCGCCACGCCAAACATGGCCGCCTGTACATGTTCACGGAAGGGATTTTCGACCGCATCCTCTCCTGGTACCGCACCAGCTTGCACTGGGCGTTGGATAATCCGGTGCTGATTTGGACCATCCTCATCCTGACCGTCACCCTCAATGTGGTGGTCATATTGAAAATTCCCACCGGCTTCTTTCCGCAGCAGGATACCGGCTCGCTCGGGGGCGGCGTGCAGGGCCCGCAAGACTCGTCCTTTCCGGCCATGAACGATTCCATCCAAAGGCTGGAAGCCGTCATCCAAAAAGATCCCGCGGTCCAGAACGTAATGGCTTTCACCGGAGGCGGCGGAGCCACCAACACGGGAAACATTTTTATCGCGCTGAAGCCGCTGAACGAACGCAAAACCGCCGCGCCGGATATCATCAATCGTCTACGCCCCAAACTGAACGCGCTCCCGGTGGCCTCCGCCTTCCTGCAAGCCTCGCAGGATCTGCGCATCGGCGGGCGCGGCAGTTCGGCGCTCTATCAGTACACCATTCAGACGGACAACATTCCCGACCTAGCCACCTGGGGACCAAGAGTCTTTGCGGAGATGAAGAAGTTGCCGCAACTGCAGGACGTGAACTCCGACCAGCAAAACGGCGGGCTGGATGAATTATTGACGTACGATCGCGTGACCGCGGCGCGGCTGGGGCAAACCGCGCAATCCCTGGATGCCGGCATTTACAGCGCCTTCGGGCAGTCTGAAGTCTCCATCATCTATACCCAGCTCAACCAGTATTACGTGGTCATGGAAGTCGCTCCGCAATATTCGCAAAGTCCAGAAGGCCTCAAAAACATTTTCTTTCGTCCGGCGGGCAGTAGCAGCGTGACTGCCGCGGGCAACGCCCCGCTGTTCACCATTGCCAAAGGCCAAGCCAACACCACGCCGCTGGCCCTAAATCACACCGGCCTGTTTCCCTCGGTCACGATTTCCTTTAACTTGCCCAACGGAGTCGCGTTGAGCGATGCCACCGTGGCCATCGACCAGATGAAGCAGCGCATCGGGGCGCCGTCCACGCTGCGCGGCTTCTTTGCCGGCACGGCACAGGCGTATCAGCAGTCCCTTAGCGGCGAACTGGTTCTGGTGATCACCGCCGTCATAGCGGTCTACATCGTTCTCGGGATTCTGTATGAGAGTCTGGTGCATCCGATCACCATTATCTCCACCCTGCCATCCGCCAGCGTCGGCGCCATGCTGGCGCTCATGCTGTTTCACCTGGACCTCAACGTAATTTCCATCATCGGCATCGTGCTGCTCATCGGCATCGTAAAAAAGAACGCCATTATGATGGTGGACTTCGCGCTGCAAGCGGAACGCGAAGGCGGCATGAAGACCGAGGAAGCCATCTTCCAGGCCTGCCTGCTGCGCTTCCGCCCCATCCTCATGACCACCATGGCGGCGCTCTTTGGCGCGCTGCCGCTGGCTTTCGGCACCGGCACGGGCTCCGAACTGCGCCGCCCCCTCGGTATCACCATCGTCGGCGGACTCATCGTCAGCCAAATGCTCACTCTTTACACCACGCCAGTTCTTTATCTGACTCTTGATCGCTGGCGCCTGCGCGTTTTAGGCAAGCAGCGCGACACGTTCCACGCGGATTTGCCAGCCGAACCCGCGGCAGGGTAACAGCATGAAAAAAATCATGGTCAACGATAGCCAAGGAATCTCACAAATTGCCACTCGTGCGGTGTACCTCGGCGCAGCGGCCGCCGCGATTTTCCTCGCCGGCTGCAACGTGGGTCCCAAATATCACCAGCCCGCCGCCACCGTGCAGGCGCCGCCCATGTCGTATAAAGAGACGCCAGAGCAAAATCCCAATACGACCGGCGACTGGAAGATCGCCCAGCCGCAGGACGCCATGCTGCGCGGCAAATGGTGGGAAATCTACAACGACACGGAACTAAACACCCTCGAAGAGCAGCTCAACATCAACAACCAGAACATCAAGCAGTATTTCGAAAATTTCATGGAAGCGCGCACGCTCATCGCGCAAGCCCGCTCGCAGCTCTATCCCACTCTCAGCGTGGCGCCATCCTATTCCTATGCGCATCCCTCGGGAAATCTGAAAAATACCATTGGCACCACCGGTTCGGCAGGCGGCTCGTCAAGCGGCAGTTCGCCGAAAAACAGCGAACTCGCCACACTGCCCTTCTCCGCTTCCTGGGAGCCCGACCTCTGGGGCAAAGTCCGCAATCTGATTCACGAGCAGCAGTACAACGCGCAGCTCAGCGCCGCAGACATGGAAAACGAGCGGCTGACCGAGCAAGCCAGCCTGGCGGTTTTCTTCTTCGAACTCCACGGTCAGGACGCGGTGCAAAAAGTGTTCGACCAGACTGTGGCAACCGACAAAAAAGCTCTTGAGCTCACCAAAGCACGCTATGAAACCGGCATTGACGATCAAATCTCCGTGGCGCAGGCGCAGAACGTTCTCGACAGCGCCCAGGCAGCCTCCACCAATCTCAGCGTCGCCCGCGCGCAATACGAGCACGCCATCGCTGTGCTCATCGGCACTGCACCCTCCGGTTTCTCGCTTCCCGTCAAGCCTCTTGACGCCGCCCCGCCCGTAATTCCCGTCGGCGTGCCCTCACAACTTCTCGAACGCCGCCCGGACATTGCGGCCTCCGAGCGCGCCATGGCCGCCGCCAACGCGCAAATCGGCATCGCCACCGCCGCGTACTATCCCACTCTCACCCTGAGTGGATCATCCGGCTTCGAAAGCTCGCTGCTCTCAAAACTGCTCACGTGGCCCAGTCACTTTTGGACCGTCGGCCCCACCATCTCGGAAACCATTTTCGACGCCGGCCTGCGGCGAGCCACCGTAAAGCAGTACGTCGCCTTATACAACGCCGACCTCGCGAGCTATCGCCAAACCGTTCTGACCGCCTTCCAACAGGTCGAAGACGACATGGCTGCGGTCCGCATCCTCTCCAAACAAATTCAAGAGCAACAACAGGCGGTAAAGTCCGCACAGCAGTATCTCGATCTGGCCCAGGCGCGCTACGACACCGGCGTGGACACTTACCTAAATGTCTTGGTCGCGCAAACCCTGCTGCTCAACGACCAACAAACCTTGGCCAACCTGCACACCCAGGTCATGACCTCGAGCGTCCAGCTGATCGAAGCCTTGGGTGGCGGATGGGAGCGCTCGCAACTCCCCAGCCCCGCACAAGTGTCGGAAAAAGTAACCGTCTCCAAGACCGATTAACCGGCGGAGGTTGTACGCGTCGGCTTTGTGGGTGCCGATCTTTTTGTAGGTGCCGATCTTTAGATCGGCCAACGCACATGGGACCTCCACTTCCAAAAACTCCGGCCACGCTCCTTCTTGGAACAACCGCCCACAATTCGATTCGCCTTCCCGCTGCATCTCTGATAACGTGTGCTCTCAACAACGCTCGCCCTATCCCACTTGGGAGGTTGCCATGGCAGACATCGCCTTGCGTCCACTGTCTCTCGGCGAAATTCTCGACCGCACCTTTACCCTGTACCGCCGCAACTTCGTTCTATTCCTCGGCATCACCGCCGTTCCCCACCTGCTGATCCTCGCCTTCAATCTCTTCCAGGTTTACTTTATGAAATTCCCAGCCGCGCCCGCCGGGCGCGCGGGCGCGCAGATTTCAACCTTTCCCTCGGGCGGCACGCTGGCGGCGATTGGTATCGGGGCGCTGGTTGGTTATGTGATCTTCATGGTGGCCTATCTTTTTTCCCAGGCGGGTACCGTCTATGCGGTCTCGGAACTCTACCTCGGACGCACCACCACCATTAGCGCCTCGCTGAGCCGCGCCTGGGGCCAGCTCGCGAACTTATTTGGCGTTTCCTTCCTCTTCGGAATAGGCTTCCTCATCGGTTTCATCTGCCTCGTTATTCCGGGTTTCTACCTCGCTTGCCGTTGGATCGCCAGCGTGCCCGCAGCCCTGCTTGAGGATCTGGGGCCGGTTTCCTCGCTGGAGCGCAGCTACCGCCTGACCGAAGACAACGCCGGCCGCGCTTTCCTGATCTATCTTGTCTCCATTGTCTTGACCTGGGCCGCTTCCGCGCTTTTCGTGATTCCCTTCACCGTCGGCATGGCCTTGTCCCTCAAGGATCCCGCGATGCTGCGTATGTGGTCCGGTCTCGTGCAAGTCGGTGCTTTTTGTGCTCGTACCCTCGTCGGCCCCATCCTTTTAATTGCCACCTCCGTGTTTTACTATGACCTCCGCGTTCGCAAGGAAGCTTTCGATTTGCAACTCATGATGCATCCCAGCGGCAACATCCCCACGGGCACCGCCGGCGTCCCATCGATGCTTTCCTGACCGTTGCCGATCCAGGCCTGTCATCCCAAGGACCGCCCGGTGCCCATAAAGCGATTCCTCTTCTGCGCCCTGCTTCTGCTGTACCCGCTGCGGCTCGCGGTGGTCGTGGGCCAAACCACGAGCGGTGCGACCTCGGCACCAGCTCCAGCGGCTTCTTACGACGTTCCCTCCTTCACCGCGGAACTGCATCGCCTCTCCGCCTCGCTAAACGGAAAGCCTTCCTCGCAAGCCTTGGCCGCCATGCGCAAATCTCTTCCCGCGCAATGGAACGTCACAACTCCGGATCACTCCTATTCCATCTCCACCGCATTCCTTAGCAACAAACTCCTACAAGGCCAAGCTGATCAGGCGCAGGACTGGCTCGACCATCTCGCCGATGAAGTCGCAAGCTACTCCGCCGCCCCGCAGCCTTCCTCGGCCTCCAACGCCCGCACCGAGCTCGACCACATCCTCGCGGAAGAAGATTTCTCCGCGGTGCGTCCGCCCACGCCATGGGAACTGCTTCGCCAGCGCATAGTCGATTGGATCGAGCGCATGTTGTACAAGCTGTTCAGCGGCATGCAGCGTTACCCCATTGGCGGGCAGATTCTCTTCTGGCTGGTGATTGTCGCTGGGGTCAGTTTCATCGCCTTCTGGCTATTTCGCTTCGTCACGCGCTTCGATCGCATGAACACGTTGGCCCCTGCGCGCTTCGTCGTTCCTTCGCGCACCTGGCAGGAATGGCTGCGCCTGGCGCGGGAAGCCGCCGACCGCGGCGATTCCCGCGAGGCGGTACACACCGCCTATTGGGCCGGCGTCGTCCGCCTGCAGGAGACCGGCGTGCTCCCCAAAGATTGCAGCAAGACGCCACGTGAGTATCTGCGTCTCGCCACGCAGCCCTCGCCTTACGGCATCGCACCGAATCCCGCTTACCGCGAACCACTGGCCGGGTTGACCACTCGCCTCGAAAGAATCTGGTATGCCAATCGCACGCCCGGACCGAACGACTTTCGCGATTCCCTGAAGCAACTTGAGGCTCTCGGATGCCCCTTGGAATAGCGCAATC
>DATFYV010000341.1:0-11773 GCA_035314845.1 Candidatus Acidiferrum sp. | reverse complement strand
TTCGGCGGCTTCTACCCGCCTTCCGTCAGCGCCCCGGCCGATTCACCTTACGCCACCGCCATCGGCGGCGTTAGCCTCGCGCTCAAGTCCAACAACACCATCGCCTGGCAGACCGGCTGGGGCAACAACGTCGCCCTGCTCAACGGCAGCGGCCAAATCTTCGATCCGCCACTCTTTTACGGTTTCAACGGCGGCTCCGGCGGCGGCGCCAGCGGCTACTTCTTCAAGCCCTCATATCAAAACAGCTTGCCCGGAACCTCGCGCCTCTTGCCGGACATTTCCTGGCTGGCCGACCCCTTCACCGGCGGCGTCATCGCCATCACCGCCCCCAACCAGTTCCCGCCCGTAGTCTATGAAGTCTACGGCGGCACCAGCTTGGCCTGCCCGATGTTCTCCGCGCTCTGGGCCATCGCCAACCAAGAAGCCGGCGTGCCCCTCGGACAAGCCGCTCCCTATCTCTACACCATGCCGGCGGGCACCATCACCGACATACTGCCGTACCACAACACCACCAACGTCAACGGCACAGTCACCGAATCCGCGACCATGTCCACCTTCTACCACTCCTATGATGTCGTCGGTGTTCCAGCGGGGACTCCCTTTTACAGCGCCTTCTGGGATTATCCCTACGCTGACGACACCACCTTCGTCGTCTCCTTCGGCACCGACTCCAGCCTGACCATAACTCCCGGATGGGACGCCGTCACCGGCCTCGGCACGCCCAATGGCAAAGCCTTCGCCGATTTCTTCGCGCCCCCACCGCCGCCACCCCCGGCCGTGAAATAAATCGCGAGACCGATAGAGGCTAGAAACCAACAACAGCAAGGGCACGATAACTTTCCGTTATCGTGCCTTTGCCATTTCTTCTCCATGTTTTGCGCAACAATCTTTCCACAGGCGTTCCAACTGAGTCTGATTGCGAATTTACGAATGAGGGGCTTTAGACAAGGCTTGTTTTAGGCCAAGCTTGCGCTGCCATGTTACGCGGTTCTGCGTTCTTCCACGTTGCTGTTGGCATCCACGAGGGAAAACACGACGCCGGAAAACACCGTGATTAACGCCGCGAGGTCCAGGGCGTGGCTCCAGTTGTAGTGCACGGCGATGTAGGCGGTCGCAGTGGAGGAAATGGCGCCGCCGATGCTGCCGAAAGTGTTCATCAGTGCGGAGAGTGACGCGGAAAAATCCGGAGCCAGGTCAATGCACGCCGCCCAAAAATTTGTGGCCGCGAACATACTGAAGCCTGCGGCCAGGGCGATGGCCGGAAGGGCGATCACCGTGATCGTGAGATGGCTGCCCGTGAACAGCAAGACCGCGGCGAGGCCCATACCCAGCCAGACGGCCGTGAGGCGGCCGACCTTGCGGCTCGAGCGGCGGGCGATGACGTCCGAGAACCAACCGCCCACCGGAGAAAGTACAGCCATGGCCAGGAAAGGCGCGGAGGTCCAGATCGCGGCCTGCAAGAGACCGAGGCCGCGAACCTTTACGGCATAAAAATAAAACCAGTTGTAGTAGACGTAGAAACCATAGCCCTGCAAGCCATAGCCGATAATCAAAGCCCACACGGAGCGGCTGGAGAGAATGCGCAACCAGGGAATTTGCTTAGCGCTTGCGGAACTGCTGCGCCTGGGCGCGCGTACGCCACCAAGTCCCGCGTTGATGGTGGCCAGCTCTGCGGAATTTACGCTGGGGTGCTCTTCGGGCCAGTCGGTGGCGTAGAAATTCCAGATGGCGACGACGAGGACGGCCAGGGCGGCGCAAATGTAAAAGGCGATGCGCCAGCCGAAATGGATCATGGTCCAGGCGATGAAGATGGGTGTAAGAGTGCCGCCGAGGCCCAGGCCGCAAACCTGCAGGCCGCTGGCAAAGCCGCGTTCGCGGATAGCGGTCCAGGAGGCGATGACGCGGGTAACGTTGGAAGAAACGGCGGCTTCACCAACGCCCGTGATGAAGCGAATCAAGCGCATGGCGGCCAGCACGCTGACGCCGGCGCCCAACGCAAGCCGCGGTGCCGCTCCCATCGCCGCGGAGCCCACGGCGAAGCACAAGATGGCCGCTGTCAGCGTGCGGCGCGGGCCGTAGCGGTCGCAAATGTAGCCCCAGGGAACTTGGAACAGCCCGTAACCCCAGAGAAACGAGCTGAACACGCGGCCCATGGTGATGGTGTCAAAGGAAAATTCCTGCTCGATGAATTTTCCCGCGATGCTGAGATTGAGGCGATTGAGCGCGGTCACCGCCATGATGACCATGATGATGCCCATGACCACCCAGCGGACGTTGCTGGCACGCGCGCCGTCAGCGGCGGCGGTGACTGGAACGGATTGCAAGGGTGAAGCTTTGGGGGTCTGCACAGGGATTCTTCTCGCGCTCCAGCAAGGTTATATCGATGTACGTGTGGTGCAGTAAGACGCCGTTTTTGGTTCCATCCGATTGCACCGTTGACTCAATATCCAAGCGCGCAGGCGGACCGGGGCGCGACGGACTAGACGCGGCCGGTCCGCGAATCGCAGATGTGTTTACCAGATCAACTTCACGCCCAGCTGAATCTGCCGCGAAGTGGTAGAGGTCTGGTTCAGCTTCGTAGGCAGTGTGCTGCCGTCGAAATCGTACACCGAGTTGTTCTGCCCGAAGGTGTTCAAGAAACCCGGCGAAAGAAAGTTCGTATGGTTGAGCACGTTGAAGAACTCCGCGCGGAACTGCACGTTGAAGGTCTCGGAGATTTTAGGAATGGCCGTATTCTTGAACAGCGAAAAGTCCACGGTGGTCAGGCCCGGTCCGTGGAAACTGTTGCGGCCGGTGTTGCCCAGCACGTTGGAGCAGAATTGCCTGCCGCTAGGAGGCGCAACCGGAGCGTTAGGATAGGACAGCGGCGCGCAGCCAAAGGGATCTGCCGCGGTGGCTGGCGCCAGGGACAGCGGCGCGGTGGGCGGCGTAAAGCAAGCAGTGTTCAGATAATTCAGCCCGCCGTGAATGGGATTGCAACCGGGAACGAGGCTGGCGAAGTTGGTGGTGAAGTCCCCGTTGAAGCCAGTGCCGAGAGGGTCGTTGCCATCGCCCACGGTCACTGTGAACGGTGCACCCGTCGTAGCGGTGACGATCGTGCCCGCTTGCCAACCGCCTGCAATGTAGCTGGCCAGACCGGACTTGGGTCCGGGGATGGACCAAATCACCGAGCCCGTAAGGGTTTGACGAATATCGAAATCGCACGCTCCGACGCGTGCGCTCTTCTGGAACAACAGCGGCACGGCAATGGAATTCAGGTACGTGTCGCCAGTCACGGGAGAGGAACTGGTGTCGCGGCACTTGCCGAAAGTGTAGGAGGCTTGCCCTTGAACGCCATGGCTGACCGCTTTGCGCAGTTGCGCCTGCAGCGCATTGTAGGACGCGGCACCGTCGAACAACACCGGACGGATGCCCGCGCCGCCACCCCAATTGGGGTCGATGCGGGTACCGCTCTGATTGTTGGAGCAATTGTTCGTGACCGTGTATGGCACGATCGCCGTAGGAATGCAGGGATAGACCAGGCCAACGCCGCTTACGAAAGACGGCTGGACTAGGTTGACGTCGTCAGAGGCCACTGACAAATGCACTGAGCGAGAGCCCACGTAGCCCACAATGGCGGTCCAGCCAGGGGCGAGCTCGTGCTGGATGTTGAGATTCCAATTGAGCACGTAGGCGCGATGTGGATTCGGATCGATGAACCGGTTGCGGATCTTTTGGCGATTGAAGTTCAGGTTGGGATCGGGCACGCCCGTCCCCAGAGTGGCACCTTTATCCGCGCCGATAATCTGAAAGGGTGCCGTGGCGGCGGTATTCAGACCAAATTCGTAGGGCAAGGGCAGGACATCGAAAATGCCGAAACCCGCGCGCACCGCAGTCTTGCCGTTGTTGCGGGGATCCCACGCCAGCCCGATGCGCGGCTCAAAATTCTTCGTGGTCGGATTATTGTTGAAAGGGCTGCTGGTGCCCACCGGTCCGCACGCCGTGGCGCTAGCCAAGCAATTGCTCAAGGTCTGGATTTCTTGGAAGTTCGCGGCGGCAACGGTGTAGCCGTTTACCGTGTATCCCGGCACAGTGTGCGAATCCGTCGGCTTTGTGGTGCCTTCGTAACGCAAGCCGAGGTTGAAGGTAAGGTTGGGCCGGAAGCGCCAGTCGTCCTGAATGTAACCCGCGAGCAACGTTTCGCGCAGGCCCACTTCATGGGAACCACCGGGCGCCAGCGCGTTGAGCTGGTGCGGCGCGTTGGTCAAGAACTGTTCCAGCGAGTAGGTATTGAAGCGGCCATTCGGGCTGAGCTGTTCCAGGATGTTGTACTGCATGCGTTCAACCGCGAAGCCAACCTTGATCGCGTGCGTCCCGCGGGTGATAAAGGCATCGTCATAGCCCTGGAACGAGTTCCAGGCGTGTTTGAACTTGTTGAAGCCGCCGAGACCATAAGCGGTGGTGAGGCCAGAGACAGGAATTTGTGGGGGCCCGATAGCTCCGGGCGCAACCGCCAGCGTTTTGTCGGTTGCCACGGCGTCGCCGGAAACGGGCGTGTTGATGTCGCCGATCACGCGGCTGAATCCGCCGCGCACCGTGTTTATCAGCGCCGGGTTGAAGATATGCGTCTCTTCCGCGGTGAACGCCTGGCGCCGCGAGAAAACCTGATGCACCGTGTTGCCCAACGGGTCCGTCTGGCTCTGCGGTCCGGAATCGAACGAATAGCTGGCGTCAAAACTGTCGTTGGCGAAAAATTTCTGATCGAATCTGGTTATAACGTAGTTTTCGTTGGCGTGATTCGGCGTGGTCGAAGGGACACTCACGGTGTCGGCGTTGGTTGCGTTTTGGCACGTGGTTGGGCAAGGCCACAGCGCCAGATAGGGCGTCACCGCGGGGCTCACCGCCACCTGGTTCAGCGACGCGCAAGGATCACTACCCGCCTGTACGCACAGCAAGCCGCTGCGCGCCTCTGCCGTGGGGACGTTGATGTTCCCCGAGGAAGATGAGCTCTGGCGGATTCCTTCATAGTTCGCAAAGATAAATGTCTTGTCCTTTACGATGGCTGTTCCGCCGGAAGCTCCAAACTGAATGCGGCGGAAGGGTGCGATGGACCGTCCGTCGAAAAAGTTGCGCGCATCGAACACGCTGTCGCGGTCGAAAAAATAGCCGTCGCCGTGAAATTGGTTGGTTCCGGACTTGGTGATGGCATTGATGACCGCCCCGGAGGTCCGTCCATACTCGGCGGTATAGTTGCTCGTCAGAACGGAAAATTCCTGAATGCCGTCGACTCCAAGGTTAACGCCCGTAGCGCCGCCGGGAGCCGCGTTGGAGTAGTCGTTGATGGAAACTCCGTTGACGCGATAATTGTTTTCGTTGGCGCGGTGGCCGCTGTTGCTCAGCTGATTCCCGAAACCCCGGTTGCCCTTATTGGCGCTGAAGCCGGTGGTCGCCTGGTTCGGAATACTTACCACGCCAGGTTCCAGGATCGCCAGCGAGGTCCAGTCGCGCCCATTCAGCGGCAGTTCGCGAACCGTTTGCGAGTCAACCGTGTTGCCAATCGTTGAAGTGGTTGTCTGCACCGCGGGCGGCAAATCCGTAACCACCACCGTCTGCGATATTTGCCCGACTTTAAGGGTGAAGTTGAGCGACTGCTGCGCGCCGACAGTCAGGCTAATGCCTTTTTGCACCACGGTGGCGAAGCCCTTGGCGCTGGCCGACACTTCATACGGCCCCGGTTGCAAGTTCGGCGCGGAGTAAAAGCCGTCCTCGTTCGCGGGCACCTCACGCACCGCTCCGGTTGCAGTGTTTTTGATGGAAACGCTGGCCCCAGCGACGGCAGCCCCCGATTCGTCGGTTACGCCTCCCGAAAGCGTTGCGCCCGAAACCTGCGCAGCCAGGTGGGCCACGAACAGCGAGGAACTGAGAACCAATAGAATGCAAACGCAAACCGCAAAGAAAATGCGCGCGCGATTCATAAATCCATTGTTCATATCCCCACCCCTTTTTGAAACGGAACTTACCGGTTTACTTCCCCTGTGTGGCGCGACTGTGCGGCATGCCGCAAATCCATTGCAATGCCTGATGCATCACATCGAAAACATTTGTAGGTAACGGTTTTAGTGCCTGAAATCACAGGAGTTAGCTGCGCAGGTCACAGAATATCGCTTTGACCCCGCTGCACCAGCGAGCTATACTCCCCATTAAGACTATCCAAAATTGCGATGAACACCTCCTCCGCACCCTCGCGGCTTGTGCGCTTCGGCGCATTCCAAGTGGATTTGACCTCCGGAGAGTTGCGCAAGCACGGAGTGCGCATCCGCCTGCAAGACCAGCCCCGCCAAATCCTCGCAGCGCTCCTCGAAGCTCCCGGCGAACTCGTCACTCGCGAAGAGCTGTGCAAGCGCCTGTGGCCCGGAAATACCTTCGTCGATTTCGACCACAGCCTCAACACCGCAGTGATGCGCCTCCGCGAAGCCCTCAGCGATTCCCCGGAAAATCCCCGCTTCATTGAGACCGTCCCCCGCCACGGCTACCGCTTTATCGCCAGCGTGGAAGAAAGCCCCCGCGAGGAGGCTCCCAGCCCCGCGAAAGACCTCGAACCAGCCACGCGGCCCGCTTCGGAGATCGCCGCGCTTCCCGCCGAGCATTTGGACGCTCCCGCTCTCCATCGCTCACAGGTCGCCGCACACTTTCCGGGAAAAAGCATCACGTTTACAATACTTATCGCCGCCGCTGCGGTCGCAATTATCGCCTTCAGTGTGTTTCTCGCGCGCACCTCCGCGCACGGCGGCGGTAGCTCCAAGGACCTCAAGTCCGTGGTCGTCCTCCCGCTGGAAAATCTTTCCGAGGACAAGGACCAGCAATATTTCGCCGATGGCATGACCGATGAGCTGATCGCCCACCTGGCCAAAATCCGCTCCCTGCGCGTGATTTCACGCACCTCGGCCATGGAATACAAGGGCTCACGCAAGCCGCTTTCGGAAATCGCCCGCGAACTTAAGGTCGATGCCGTAGTGGAAGGCACCGTGCTCCGCTCCGGCAATCGCGTGCGCATCACCGCCGAGCTGGTACAAGTGGCCACCGATCGCCATCTCTGGGCGGAGACCTACGAGAGCCAACTGGATGACGTGCTGTCGCTGCAGAATCAGGTGGCCAGCGCCATCGTGAATGAAATCCGCATCAATCTCACCCCCGAGGAGCAGGAACAGCTGGCCACCGTGCGTCCGGTCAGCGCGGAAGGTTACGAGGATTATCTGCGCGGCCGCTACTACTGGAACAAGCGCTCGGAAGAGGGCCTGACCAAAGCCATTTATTACTTCGAATCAGCCACCCAGAAGGATCCGCATTCCGCACTGGCATATGCCGGCCTGGCGGATTGTTACAGCATCATTGGCTCGGCGATTGTGGGCACGGTGCCACCGCAAGATGTCGCTCCGAAGGCCCGCGCGGCGGCCTTGCGAGCTCTGCAATTGGATAGCACCCTGGCGGAATCGCAGACCTCCCTGGCTACCGTGGAGTTTAATTACGATTGGGATTGGGCCGCGGCGGCCAAGGGCTTCCGGCGCGCGATTGAGTTAAACCCTAGCTATGCCACGGCCTATCAGCGCTACTCGCTCTATTTGATCGCCATGGGCGATGCCCAGCAAAGCATCGCGGAAATGAATCGCGCGCGGCAGCTCGATCCTGTTTCCGTCAGCACCAATTTCAGCCTGGGATGGCGGCTGTACATGGCGCGGCACTACGATGCGGCCATCGAACAACTGCGCAACACCGTGGACATGGATCCCAACTTCGCTTTGCCCCATCTCGTCCTCGGCCAGTCCTACGAAATGACCGGCGCCTACGACCAAGCCATCGCCGAGACGCGCAAAGCAGCGGACATTTCCCGGCAAAGTCCCCCGATGCTCGGCGCCCTCGGATACGCCTACGCCATTGCCGGCCGCACCGCCGAAGCCCAGGCAGTTTTGTCAGACTTGTTGCAGCGCGCGCAGCACTCCTACGTTTCCCCGTTTTATGTAGCGGTGATCTACACCGGCCTGCGCGACAGGGAAAACGCCCTCCTCTGGCTCGAAAAGGCCTACGCCGATCGTTCCAACGCCCTGGTCTTCCTAAAAGTGGATCCCCAACTAGACACCCTCCGCTCCGACCCGCGCTTCCAAGCCCTTCTCCGCCGCATGACCCTCCCCGCCTGAGGCGCTAGGCCCGCCGGAAAAATCTTGTGTTCAAGAGCGGCGCGGCATCCCGCGCATCCACGTCCTGCAACGCCTCCGTCTCGGAAAATTCGTACGACCTTCCGGTACCCAACCCCACAACCCGCACTCGCGATTTCTCCAGGTACCGAAGCGCAATCGAGCCTGAGTTCACCGCAGCCGAAGCCACAGCGGGCACGACCGGCGCGTGCGCACTCACGCGAAGCGCTGGCTCGGCCGCCGTCGCTTGTGCCGGCAACAATTGGTTTTGCTCACCTCGGCTTCGCACCGCCACAACTTCCCTATCGCCGCGCGGCAACGCTCTCGCGCCCTGCGCCGGCCTCGGGGTCGAACTGCTCCGTAACTGCGACCGCTTCTGACCGCAACACATCGTTCACCTCTTCTTCGGCAACCCGCGCCGGGCCTTCCATCGCCGCCGGCTCTTTCACCAGTCGCTCCAGCAAAACAACTCCACCCGAGAGAGCCAGCCAGCTGAATAGCCACTCGGTCGGCCGCGACGACACGAACAGCGCCGCCGGCGCCGCGATCCAAAAACTCAGGCAATAAAAACAGTCCATCAACTTCCCAGCGATGTTCTCGCCGAGTAACTTCCGAAAGCGAAAAATGAGATCGCCCGGGCCGTCCTCGCTCGCCAGCAGGTGTGTCACCCGCCACGTCGCGAGAACGGCCAGCACGAATCGCATCCATGACTCCATGGCCATTTGGACGTTCACCTAATCGCCACTCGCCAATCAGGTTTTACAGAATGCGAACTGATCGATCAACGGTCCTGGGAACGCAGCGTCCCCCGTGGTGAGCAAGAGGTCCACGGAAAGCGTCACGAGGTACGCGCAGGGCGGCAGATCTGCAAGCGTGAAGTCGTTCGCCGCCACGCCGTACCAGTCGCCCGTTTGCGGCACGGGAGTCGGCAGCGTGAACCCAAACGATCCGCCGTCGCCCACCATTCCGATGCTCACGCCGCCCAGGTTGGCCTGCGACGCTGTGAACAGTACGGTCAAGGAATTGGAAATGCCTTCGCAGCCTGCCGATTGCAACTCTTTGATATCCAACAACGCCACACCCTGCACCCCGTTGTCGACGTGCGGCGCCCATTCGGGATGATGGCTCACATTGTTGTAGACCGTGTTGTTGATGGCCGCGACCGCGCAGGTTCCACCATCGAACTCTGTCGTGGAACCGTGCTGCCGCACGCGCATCCGGAAGCCGTAGTAAAGGTCCCCCGGCACCGCGGGATTCGCCGGATTTGACGCCGTCACACCCGTTTCATCCGCCATGATTACCGTCGTAAGCTGCGTCGTATCGAGATCGATCTGGTTGCCGTTGAGGAACACGTTCGCTCCTTGCGGCACCTGAATCCATCCATCCAACGTAAAGCTCGGCACCAGATCTGCTCCGCTTCCGTTGACCGCGATCGTTTGGAACAATGGCGGCAGCGGAAATGGGCGCGGTATCTCAACGTAACCAATCGCGGTTCGCGCAATCCACCCTTTGGGAATCTGCGTCCACGAGCCCGATGTCGCAGCCCCGGTCACGATTGTCGCACCCACCGCGGCGGCCGCGGCGGCAGTTCCCTGCTGGCCGCGCAGCACCGTCCAAGTGGTCCCCACAACGCCCGTCACGGTCATGATTTCGTAACCGCCCGCCGCGCTGCCGATGACCACGTTGAACGATCCGGAGGTCGGGAATCCGCTGCTGGAATTCACCTTGATCGAGGCATCCGCAGCTCCAATCGCCGTCGCCAGGCTCGTCGAAGCCCTCGTCACCGGGATGTACTCGAACGTGTATTCGAGTGGCTGCCCATCCAACGTTTGCGTCAGGATGCCGTTGAGCCGCAAGGTGCTGTAGAAGGCCTGCGTGGCACCATTCGTCAGTCCGGTTGCTGGCAATGCGCTGTCAACCTGCGTCGCATATTCCAGCGCCCCGATGGAGATGAAATAGGCACTGATCTGGGGCGGGCAAACGCAAATGCAGAATTCGTGACACGCCTCCGTGCTTACCCAGCCGCAAAGCTGCCAGCAGTATTCGCGAAGATGGAAGCGGCTTACGATCTCGCGGTAGGCCGCGGCATTGCGGCTCTGCACGGCATTTACCAGATCCGTCAGCACGCGCGGCTGGCTAGCGAGTTGCCGCAAGGCCAACGCGAAATTTTGCGCCTCCTCAACTGCGTACGCCCCGGTAAGAACCGGCGGCACCACTTCGCACAATTCCCTACAAACCCAAACTCTCCGCCACACGCAAATTAGCCGGCAGATGATTTCACAGTACGGGCCGAAACCTCCCTGCCCGACCGCGGACTGCAGCGTTTCGCAGTTCAACGTGGTCGCCGCCTTGCCGATGCCGGCAAACACCTTTTCATTCTTCATCAGACGGGCAACTTGTTCGCTGGCCGCCCGTATTTCGGCTACCGGATCCGGAACCGGCACTGGCACCGGCCTGCACACAATTTCGCAGACCCGTTCATAGCCGATCGAGCAAACCCAATGACAGATCAGTTGGCAAAATTCTCCGAGCTTAAGCTCGTCGATTGCGGCATGATAATCGCCGCGATCGCCGCAAAAAAGCGCGTCCACCACGCGCCGCAAAAGTTTTTCGTTCGACGAAAGCTGTACCACCGCCCGTGCAAACTCCTGCAGGCTTGGCACCTCTTTCTCTCGGATCGGCGTGCATATCTCCACGCACCGCAGCGCGCACAGCTTGATGCGAATCCACTCGCAGATCAACTCGCAGTACGGCAGCATTTCCTGCCGTTCCAGCACCCAGCGAAATGCATTGGTGTCTTTCGACTCGAAAGCTGCTACCGCTGCGGCAAATCCCCCGGTATCTTTCGCGAGCCTTGCTACGGCGTCGGCTTGCGCAGACAATCGGCTGACTGTGTTGCTATACGAAATTGTGTTGCTCATGAAATCCTCCCCACTGAATCGTCGGCCTCCAGGTTCTCGAAGGCTAGTGACGCTCAATGGAAGTTCGTTTCACGGCAACGCATTTTCCTTTCTTCGTTCGACTCGCCAGCCCGCCATAACCGGGCGGGTGGCGCAGCCTTAAATCTGGGCGTCGGGTGCTTCTGGGTTTTTCGGGAAGTTGAATTTGGGTGGCGGGTGGCACACCTTTAAATCTGAGCGGCGGATGGACCTGGGTTTTTCTGGAAGTTGAATTTGGGTGCCGCACCCTTGTGCTTGAAGCTGTGAAAAAAGCACCTAAGAGGAGCAGTAAAGGATCGGGGGCGATTATTTGTTCGGGTGAATTGTTGTTGCTGCGAGCTGTTTGTGGTCTTGTAGTTTTCGCTTTAGGTGCCTGTGGCTGTTGCTCGGAGCTTGTTTAGGCGGATCCAGAGTTGCAAGTTGTAGGTCAAGCAAGCCCAGAGCATCTCCATCTGCACTTTCGCTAAACCGCGCACGTGAAACTGCCGCAGACCCAGCTTGCTCTTGATCCAGGCGTGACAGAACTCCGCCACCTGGCTGCGTCGACGATATTGCGCTTGTGCTAGTTGACTGGCCATCTTCTCCCGAAACGCCAGGATCGCGGCATTTTCCACTCGCCGTAGCAGTCCTCGACCGCCGCTGTGGTTTTCTGGGCAGCACTCTGGT
>DATFYV010000340.1:0-4348 GCA_035314845.1 Candidatus Acidiferrum sp. | reverse complement strand
ACATAGTGCGCGTCATGCCGCATCTTCAGCGTGACGGGCAAGCCCATTCTCTTCGACACGATGGATAACCTCCAAAGCCAATTTCTTGTATTCCGTGGCGCCCGTGGATTTGGGCGCAAAGGTCAAGATGGTTTCTTTGTAAGCGGGACTCTCTTCCAGCCGCACATTCTTGGAAATTTTCGTCTTGAACAGAACCTCGCCAAACACGGAACGGATCTGCCCGTGGGTATCGCGGGAAATGTTGGTGCGCTTGTCAAATAGCGTAATCACTACGCCCAGAACCTTCAGCCCGGGATTGGGCCGCGCGCGAATCCGCTCGTAGGTCTCCAGTAAATCATCGGTGCCCTCAATCGCAAAATACGCCGCCTGGATGGGCACCAGGAGATGTGTTGAAGACACCAGAGCGTTCACGGTCAAAATGCCCAGCGACGGTGGAGTATCCAACACAATGTAATCGAAATTTTTCAGAATCGGCGCCAGCGCGTCCTTCAAGCGGTACGGCGCGTCGAACTGCCCCGCCAACACCTGCTCCAATTTCGCCAGCGCCAAGCGGCCGGGTCCCAGGAACAGCAGTGGATCCTTGGTCGGTTTGATGGCGCTTTCCATTGTCGCGCGCGTGTCGCTCAGCACCTCAAACATCGACAGCGCTACTTCGCCAGAATTGAAAAACGCGATGGTCGAATTGGCTTGCGGGTCCAGATCAATCAGCAGCGTCTTTTTCCCGCGATTGGCCAACGCCGCGGATAGATTGATGGCCGTGGTGGTCTTGCCCACGCCGCCCTTCTGATTGGCAACGGTAATGACGGCCGTCATCCGCATCGCCCTCCCACGGCGTACGCTTGTGGGCACAACAAGCCTCGTCCGCGCCTCGCGGCAATCCCAGCCATATAAGTAGGTGTGACCGGCAGAAGCCCCCCAATTACTAGGCCAACTTTACGTTCCTAGCCCGTTTAATGTAAAGCAAAAACTTCGCGCTGGCGAGCACGCCAGTGGAAAACGTCGAAGCGTGAGGGCTTCCGTTTTCTTACGGCACTCTAATGGGTAGTTTTTCGCGGCAAAGCGGCAGGCTCTGCTTCTACAGTTCGATGCCCCAAAAGCTTTCCGGGGCGTTGAGCAACTCAAGTCCTAATTCCCAGCCCTGGCGGCCCTCGTGGCCGCGCCAGATCAGCGTGGCATCTGAGACTTTGTTGTTCAGCAGGTTCACGACGCGCAACTTTTGACCTACTGCAAAGCCCTGGGGCACGATCGCCAGACAGCCTTTCGCGCTTACGTCCACGCTAAAACCCTCCGCGCGCAAGCTGCGGCCGTCTTCCGACCATTCCACCGCCAAATTGACGCGGGAATTGATGCGCGCCACGGCACGCGTATACTTCATTCGTTCTTCAAAATTTTCGGCGTCAACAAACGGCACGTTCGGCTCCCAAGCTTCCAGCGCACCCAGCAAGGCGGTTGCCTGCGAGGCCAGCGGCGACAACTCCGCAGGGCATGTTTCGCTACCTACAGCCTATGGCCCGTTTCCGAATTAGGTCAATGGAACTTCCCGCGAAGTCGCTCCACAAGTAACCCTTATGCGGCGATGAGGCTTGGGCCGACGCTGCTTGCGGAGTAACGGGTTTTCATTGCCACTGGGTCGTTCTCCGCATAAACTTTCTCAATCCATTTCCATGATCACTCTCCTTACGCTGCGCAAAGAGCTGCGCCCAACGTTTCGCCTGGCACTGCCGCTGGTGCTTGCGGAACTCGGCTGGATGAGCATGGCCATCGTCGACACGGTGATGGTCGGGCATCTGCCCGACAGCGCCCACGCGATGGGGGCCGTCGCTCTAGGCTCCAACCTGTTCAGCGTGCTGGCGCTCTGTGGCGGAGGCCTGCTCATGGGGTTGGACACGCTGGTGGCCCAGGCGTTTGGCGCGGGGCAGCGCGAGGATTGCCATCGATCGCTGGTCAACGGCATTTATCTGAGTCTGGCGCTGACGCCGCTACTAGCAGCTCCGGTGTGGCTCTTGCCTGCCATTTTGACTGGCATGCAGATCGATTCCTCTGTTCTGGCACTAGCCATCCCCTACACCAAAGTGTTGGCCGTCGGCTTATTGCCTTTGCTTCTGTACTTCGCGGTGCGGCGCTGCCTGCAGGCTATGGATATGGTTCGGCCGGTGGCCTTTGCGCTGGTCACCGCCAATATCGTCAACGTGATTGGGAATTACGCGTTGGTCTACGGCCACTTGGGCATGCCCGCTATGGGCGCCGTAGGCTCAGGATGGTCCACGGTTATCTCGCGTACGTACATGGCCGCCGTGCTGGTGGCTTATCTGCTGTGGTATGACCGGAGGCACCGTACGGAACTTCTGAGGACGCCCGTGGAAGTGGACTTGAGGCGCATCAAGCGATTAATCACGCTCGGCTATCCCGCGGCGGTGCAATTCACACTGGAGTCTGGCGTTTTCGGGTTGGCCACGGCGCTGATCGCGCGGCTGGGTGCTGTGCCGCTGGCCAGCCACCAGATTGCCCTGAATACCGTGGCGTTTACCTACATGGTGCCGCTGGGAATCTCGTCCGCTGCCGCGGTGCGCGTGGGTCAAGCCATCGGGCGCAAAGACCCGGTCGGAGCGGGTGAAGCGGGGGGCACGGCGATATTTTTAGGTGCGGCGTTCATGACCTGCGCCAGTGCCGCGCTGCTGATTTTCCCGCGCTGGATAGCGCTGATCTACACGCCGGACGAGCTCATCATCCGCAGCACGATTACGTTGCTGGCGGCAGGGGCGGCGTTTCAACTTTTTGATGGCATTCAAACGGTGGCCACCGGCGCATTACGTGGCACCGGAGATACGCGCACGCCGATGCTCTGCCATTTTTTTGCTTACTGGATTTTGGGGCTACCGCTGGGCGCTTGGCTGTGCTTTCGCCGCCACTGGGGGGCCTTGGGCCTTTGGTCGGGTCTGAGCCTGGCGCTGATTTTGATCGGGATTGTGCTGCTGGTGGTGTGGCGAGCGAAGGTGCGGTCGCTAGTTGAAACGCCGGAGGCCGTGGTGGCTTCCTGAGGCGGCGAAGTGGGTTCGACGTGGCGACTGCCGCGAAAGCCGGAGCCGGACAGCCCACAGCACGGACATGCGTTACATTTTGTAGCGGCCGAGGTCGTCGTCGGACAAGCCTTCGAGCCAATTGCGCAGTTGCTCGTTGGTGTTGTGTTCGGTGAGCGCGCTGGACACTTTGGCGTTCTTCAGCACCCGTTCGTCGACAAAGATGGGGCAGTCCATGCGCAATGCCAGGGCCAGCGCGTCGCTGGGGCGCGAGTCGATCGTCATCATCTGGCCTTCGCGTTCGACCCAGATGATGGCGTAAAAGGTGTCGTCCTTAAGGTCGTTGACCACGATTTTTTGCACGCGTACGTCGAGGCCGAGAAAAACATTTTTCAGCAAATCATGGGTCATGGGGCGCGGGGTTTCGACTTTTTCGATCTCCAGGGCGATAGCGTTGGCTTCGTAGACCCCGACCCAGATGGGCAGAATGGCCTGGCCCTGCACATCCTTGAGAACAACGATCGGCATGTTGGTCACCGGGTCCATCATCAGGCCGCGTATTTTCATCTCTACTTCCATTGGGGCCTCCCGTGTTCCGTCGACGATGCTCGAACCCGCACGCTTATAAAACGTGTTCGCCAATCAAGCTCGCGGGGCCGGCGTCGGTGACCCGCACATTCACGTACGTTCCCAGCAAATCCTGGGCGCTGGAGGTGAAATTCAGCACGCGATTTGACGAGGCGTGTCCGGACCAGCGATTTTCGCGGCGCGATTTCCCGCTGACCAGCACTTCCATGGTCTGGCCGATCATTTTCATGTGCCGCGCGGTCTGTATCTCGCTCTGCGCTTTTTGCAATACCGCCAAGCGGCGGCTTTTTTCCTCTTCTGGGATTGGGTCGTTCATGGCCAGTGACGGGGTGTTCGGGCGCGGCGAATATTTGAAGGCAAACAGCGCGTCGTAGCGCACCTCTTCCAGCAAACTCAGTGTTTCCTGAAAATGCTGTTCGGTCTCACCAGGGAAGCCCACGATGATGTCGGTGGTAATGCTGATCTCGCGTTTGGCGGCGCGAATCAAGGCGATTTTCTCGAGATATTCCTCTCGGGCATAGGTCCGCGCCATGGCCCGCAAAATCTCCGTCGAGCCCGACTGTACCGGCAGGTGCACGTGCTCGCAGAGCTTTGGCTGCGCATCCATGGCGGCGACGATGTCGGGAGTAAAGTCGCGCGGGTGCGATGTGGTGTAACGCACGCGGCGAATCCCCGGCACATCCGCTACCGCAAGCAGCAATTCGGAAAATTTCAACTTGCGGGCGGTGGGGTCGGCGTAGGAA
>DATFYV010000339.1:0-6114 GCA_035314845.1 Candidatus Acidiferrum sp. | reverse complement strand
AATTCCGGCCCGTACTCCGGCCTCGAAACCCTTGCCTTGGGCGTCAGCGGCCATTTTGTCGATCGCGGCGGGGGTTTCGAGGCCGGAGTACGGGCCGGAATTCACACTGATGCCGTATTCGGTGAACGGCGAAAAGCTTTTGTCAGAGTGCTCCTTTGTCGTCGCCGCCTTTTTAGTGGGCGACCCGAATGCACCCTCTGCGAACTCCTCGAGCGATTTCCTAACTTCTGGGCTGAGCGACTTGGGTTCGACCACCACCGGTATGGGAAGTTCGTATTTTGTGGCGAAGTCGAAATCGCGCTCGTCGTGGGCGGGGACGGCCATGATTGCGCCAGTGCCGTATTCCATTAGAACGAAGTTACCAACCCAAATGGGGACTTGCGCGTTGTTGAAGGGGTTTGTGGCGTGGCGACCGGTGAAGAAGCCTTGTTTTTCCGCGGTGGCCAGGTCTTCAGCTTTCACGGACATTTTGCGGATTTCCGCCAGCTTGGCTTCCGCTTCGGCGCGGGCTGGGGAATCTTTGAGCAGCTTGGCTACCAGCGGATGCGTGGGGGCTAGGATTATGGCGCTGGCGCCGTAAATCGTGTCGATGCGGGTGGTGAAAACCTCGATGGATTCCCCGCCGGGTATATCGCTGAGCGCGAATTGTACGCGCGCGCCCTGGGACTTGCCGATCCAGTTGCGCTGCATGGTGATTACGCGCTCGGGCCAGGTGCCTTCAAGCAATTTTAAGTCGTCGAGGAGTTGTTCGGAGTAGGCGGTCGTTTTTAGGAACCACTGCTCGATTTCGCGGACTTCGACGCGAGTGTCTTCGTGGCGCCAGCAAAAGCCGTTGATGACCTGCTCGTTGGCCAGCACCGTGCAACATTTCGGGCACCAGTTGACGCGGCTTTTTTTGCGATAGGCCAGGCCTTTTTCCAGCATGCGCAGAAAGAACCACTGGTTCCAGCGGTAGTATTCCGGTTCGCAGGTGGAGATTTCGCGGCGCCAGTCGTAGCTGAAGCCGAAGCGGCGCAGGACGCGCTGGAATTCGGCAATGTTTTTGTTGGTCCACTCGCGGGGATGAGTTTTATTTTTTATGGCGGCGTTTTCCGCGGGTAGGCCGAAGGCGTCCCAGCCCATGGGGTGAAGGACGTTGAAACCGCGCATGCGCTTTACCCGGGCGACTACGTCGCCGATGGTGTAATTGCGCATATGGCCCATGTGGAGGGTTCCACTTGGGTACGGGAGCATTTCCAGGACGTAATATTTGGGTTTGCTTGGGTCGGCTTCGGTTTCGAAAACGCGCGCGGCGTCCCAACGCTCTTGCCACTTGGCTTCGATTTCTCGCGGGTTGTAGGTGGGCTGGGGTGTCTGGTCGGCCACGCCGGAGTTTATCCTTTTTTGCGAGACTTTATTTTGGCCGCCGTTTTCGCCGTGATTTTCACGGCTGTTTTCCGTGGCGCCGTTTTTCCGTTGCTGGCCGCGGGTATTGGCGCGGCCAGGATTGCCGCAGGCATTTTGAAGGGCGCCTTGACGACGGCTTTTGGCTCGGGCTTGCGGTCTTCGTCGCGGGCTTCCAGGGCGCTGGCGATTTTCCTCTTAGCGGTGGCTTGCTGCTTGCGCTGGGCGTCCATTTTTACTTTTAGTTTGGCCGTCAGCATCGAAAAGCCCTTTTCGGCCTCGGGCGCCGCGTCCTTTAGTCCGGCAAGTTCCCACAAGGCGGCGAGGTTGCGGCGGTCGTCGCCGGGGTCGTCGATGGGCGTTTCCAGGATGAAGGCGCGACCGGCGAGGCCCTCCGGGGGCGTGGAGCTCAGGCGCGGGTGCTTCAGGAGGCGCTCGAAGGCTTCCGCACCGATTTTGCCCTTGCCGAGGTGGTCGTGGCGATCCACGCGTCCGCCGAGCGGGATCTTGGAATCGTTAATGTGGATGACTGGGACGTTGTCGAGGCCGATAGTGGAGTCGATTTGCCCGATGGTGGCGGCGAGGCCGGATTCGGACTTGATGTCGTATCCGGCGGCGAAGAGGTGCGCGGTGTCCAGGCAGGCGGCGACTGGGGCGTCGCGGAGGCCGTGGAGGATGTCGGCGATTTCCTCGAGGCGCGAGCCTACGGCGGTGCCCATTCCGGCGGTGTTTTCGATGAGAATGCGCAGGTTGCCCAGGGGATTGCGGCGGCTGGCTTGTTTGACGGACTCGATCACGTTCGAGATGGACTGGGCCATGGAGCATTCGCCGCAGGAACCGGGGTGGACGACGAGGAAATCGGCGCCGAGGGCTACGCCGCGGACGAGTTCGTCGTGGAAGGCCTGGATGCTGCGGACGCGGAGCATTTGCTGGGCACTCGCTAGATTAATCAGGTAGTTTGCGTGGATGACCAGGGGGCCGAGCCCAAGTTCGGCGCGTTTGGCGCGAAAGGCGGCGGCGTCTACTTCGGCGATACGAGTTACGCCGCCCTGCCACATGCGGGGGCTGGCGGAGAAGATTTGCAGGGCGTTGGCGCCGAGCTTTGTTGCTGATTCCAAGGCATTTAGGTAGCTGCCGGCGATGGACGTGTGGATGCCCAGGCGGAGGCTGCCGTCCATCCAAGCGGGCGCTTGCGGCTCGGGTTCCGGCTCGGGGCGGTACTCGTCCTCGGGATCGAACTCTGCGAGGACTGCGATAGGTTGTGTGGGTGTGGCTGCCAAGAAATTATCCTTGTGTTGAACTACCGATTGTACCACAGGCGGGAAAGCGTTTTGCGAAAGCGGAATTCTTCGGTCGGAGCGTGTATTCGAAGTGGCTTTGATGGTAGTTTGCTGGTGCAGATGCCGAATCCCGATCAATTGCAAATTATTGAGTCAATATCTTTGGCATGGCCAGAGGACTTTCGCGCCCCATCCAAGCGATTCCGATTGTTCGTCGCGGCGGACGCCGCGCTCCTAAAGATCGAAGAGATTTCAGATTTCGCCCACGATGCTCTGAAGAGTGGGATGGTCTATTTCTGCGCGTGGGGAGCAGATTGCGAACGATTTCACGACATCGTCGACGAGACGCCCGCTGAGGATTCTTTGCGCGAGGGGCGCTTTGTGGGTATTCAACCGAATGACATCGTCATGACGACTTGGCATGCCGACGAAGCGCTAGAAGACGCCCTGGACTTCTTCATCGATCTCGCACATCCGACGGAAGGCTTCGCCGGAGGAAGCGAAAGCTGGGTGGCGCTGGTGATTAACAACCCAGAATGGGCGGATTTGATTCGTCGAAAATTTGCGTCCAGAGCAAAGTCGTTGTAGTTGGTGCAGGGGAAGCCGGCATGATGCTGATTTCGCGACAGAAAAAGCGTAAGATTGGCTGACCATGCGAACGAAAGTTTCGACAAAACGGCAGCTTGTAGTTCCGAGTACGCTGGTGCGGAAGCTCGCCTTGCGTGCGGGAGACTCTGTCGACGCCGAAGTCGAAGGCGGCCGCATTGTGTTGACTCCGCAGCCGCGAAGCAAGAGCAAGCGCAAATTTAAGGCACGGATCATCAAGGATCCGATCACCGGATTGCCGGTCCTCGACACCGGTCCCGACGCGCCCGTCCTGACAAGTAAAATGGTGGCCGAACTGTTGTCCGACTTCCCGTGAGATACCTGCTAGACGTGGACGCGCTTGTGGCACTGGGATATGAGGGCCACGAGCAACATGGTCGCGTTGCAAAGTGGGAACACGCACTGGCAGGGCGGAGCACCCCTGAATTTGCCACCTGCCCGATTACGGAATTAGGATTCGTTCGGATACTGGCACAGGTGTCCGCGTATGGATTCAGTGTTGCAGAAGCGCGGGGACTGCTACTCGATTTGAAATCCGATTCGTCAGTAAAATTCACTTTCCTTCCTGACGACCACGATGCAACCCGGTTGCCCGCCTGGGTCGTGCGCCCCAAACAGACAACTGATGGTCATTTAGTACAGCTAGCCAAGGCGAACGGAGCCGCACTAGCGACACTGGATGAAAACATTCCGGGGGCTTATTTGATTCCTTCGCAGAGGTCTTACTAGGAGACATGAATGCTGGTGGTGATGGGGGCGGCGGCTACGGAACAGCAGGTGCGGGAGGTGTGCGAGCGGATTGAGGCGCTGGGGCTGAAGGCGCATCCGATTCCGGGGTCGTTGCGCACAGCGATTGGCATTACTGGGAACAAGGGTTCGCTGGATTTGGGCGTGCTGGAGGCGATGCCGGGGGTGATCGAGTGCATCCCGGTTAGCAAGCCGTACAAGCTGGTTAGCCGCGACGCTAAGGCTGAGGATACGGTGGTGACGATTGCCACGCCGTTGGGCGATGTGCTGGTGGGCGGCGGGAATATTGCCATGGTGGCGGGGCCTTGCGCGGTGGAGACCGAGGAGCAGTGTTTCGCGATTGCGGAGCGCGTGGCGCCAACGGGGGTGAAATTGTTTCGCGGCGGGGCGTATAAGCCGCGGACTTCGCCGTATAGCTTTCAGGGGCATGGCGAAGATGGGCTGAAGATTTTGGGCAATGTGCGGAAGAAATTCGGATTCGGGATTATCACCGAGGCGGTGGATAACGAGTCGTTGGATTTGGTGGAAGAGTATGCCGACGTGATTCAGATTGGCGCGCGGAACATGCAGAATTTTTCGTTGCTCAAGCGGGCCGGCCGAGCTAAGAAGCCGGTGCTCCTGAAGCGCGGGATGTCGGCTACTTTGGACGAATTTCTGATGGCTGCGGAATACTTGCTGTCTGAGGGGAATTATCGCGTGATTATGTGTGAACGCGGGGTGCGCACGTTCTCCGATTTCTCGCGCAATACCTTGGATTTGGCGGTAGTGCCGGCGGTGCAGCGGCGCAGCCACTTGCCTATCATGGTCGATCCAAGCCACGGGACTGGAAAACGCAGCAAGGTGTTGCCGCTGTCGCGCGCGGCCGTGGCCGTGGGCGCGGATGGGCTGCTGGTGGAAGTGCATCATGAGCCGGACAAGGCGTGGTCGGACGGGGTGCAATCGATCGTCCCTGAAGAGTTTGCGGAGCTGATGAGCGAAGTGCGGCAGATCGCCAACGTACTTCACCGTGTGGTGAATTAGAATTCTCTTCTGGATGAAGCCCTTCCGAAATTTCCGCGTGATTTTTCTACTGGTGGTGCTGCTGGTGGCCGGCATCGCGGAGGTGCTGCGCGAGCACAGGCCCTCGTTTTTGCGGCCCGGGCTGAAATTGTTTGCCTATGTGACCACGGCTGGCGGCTCTCTCGCAGTGGTGGATCTCGTAAGACTTGGCGTCGTCGGGCGTATAGCGGTGGGACCGCAGCCTTCGGGTGTGCGGGCTCATCCCACCCGCGCGGAAATTTGGGGTGCCAGCGCGCCGGGCGGGTACGTGTGGGTCGTAAATGCGCGAACCGGGCAGGTCACGGCGCGCATTGCCGTGGGGCCGGGGCCTTACGCCGTGGATTTTTCCAAAGATGGACGACGGGCCTATACCACATCGTCGGGCAGCGACACGCTGCTGGCCGTGGACTGCGAAACGCGCGGAGTTCTAGGCCGCAGCAAGACCGGCGCATATCCCACTCTTGTGAAGGTCACGCCCGACGGAAAGACTTTGCTGGTGGTGAATCGCGGCGATAGCTCACTGGGAATCCACGATGTCGCCACGCTGGCAGAGCGAGCGCGCGTGTCCGTGGTGGCGGAGCCGGAAGACGTGGCGGTTTTGCCAGACGGCACGGTGGCGTTTGTTCTGAGCCGGGCGCAGGAACGCATATCCGTCGTCGATTTGCGGCGCGGCGTGTTGCTGACCAATTTGCAGCTGGCCGGCAAGCCTTCGCAGATGATTTTGAAGCCCGATGGCGGGGAGCTGTACGTAATTTCCCCGGAGGCGCATGGGCTGCAGGTGATCAACACCTGGACGCATGAAGTGGGGGATTATGTGCTGCTCGGTTCGGCGCCAAGCGACGGAGCCCTGCTGCCCGATGCCAGCGGTCTCTATGTTTCGGACAGCGCGGCGGACCGAATTGCACCCGTGGACATCGTCAATCGCAAGGTGGCACGGCCCATCCTGGCCGGCCGCTCTCCCGGGGCGCTGGCGTTCGATTCGGTGGAGCGGCCTAGCTTACTACTGGCGGTAAATCAGGCTTCAGGCGATTTGGCGGTGATTCGCATCAGCACGGAGAAT
>DATFYV010000338.1:0-3943 GCA_035314845.1 Candidatus Acidiferrum sp. | reverse complement strand
AGCTTTCTGCCGTCAAAATCGTATTGGGAGAAGGACGGGAACCACAAGCCGGGAGCAAATTCATAGCGCTCCTGCATGAAGTGGCTTCCTTTGTTCACTTTACCTAGAAATAGCCCGACCGTGAAATCGTCGGTGACTTCACCCTCGACGCGAGCCAGATGGTCGGACTGATCGTCGATCCAGACATAGCCGCGGACTTTGGCGTAAATGCTGGTGGTTCGGGATGTGGCTTTATAGGCGGGATTCGGCAGCATGCTGTACTTTGAAAGCATGCGGTCGCCACGTGGTTCGCGGCCGAGGTAGGTGAAGATAAAGGCGGTGCGCGTGGCGTCGATCAGGTCGTCACGTTCTTTGCGCTTTTTGGCCACTTTTTCATAGGCGTCACGTTGTGCGCGGCCGTCGCCGGAGGCGAACACCAGGGCGGTGACCAGCTTTTCCAAGGCCGCGCGATACGCGGTCGCGTCCCCGGGGGTGCCGTCCGGGCTAACGGGGATGCGATCGAGCCCGGTTCCTGCGGGAACCACACGAGAGGCCTTTACCTCCGGGGGCTGCAGGTCCGACGAACTTTTCTTGATTTCGACCCTCTCAATGCGTTCGAACAGGTCGAGTGCGGCATCGTCTTTCTTCTGAATGTCGACGATGCGGTCGAACCGAGCGCGCTGAACAGCAGGATCCGGTGGGGGATCACCAGCGGCCTGTGGGCATGGGGCGGCGAGGCAGGTCGGCGCGCAGATAAGTGCCGCCAAAGCAAGGGTATACAAGCGCATCAGGCCTGATCGCTCCGTCGGGGTGCTGGTGGTTGGATTCGTCAGTGCCGCAGATTGTTGCATAGCGCACGCTTCGCGCGCAATTCGCTGAAGAGTTGACGAGTTCGCAGTTTGCGGCAGAGGAAATTTCGCCCGGGAACCCGAAAGGAAATCAGCTCGCCCTGCGTCTAAGTATCAGAGGGGCCGTCCGCCCGCCAAAAGAGCCAGGAACGAAAAGGCGTGCTGGCTCGTAGTCAATAGTGCAGCGCACAAGCCCGTTGCTGTCATCCGTTCTTAACGCGGAACGCTGTAGAATGATGAATGTGCCCTTAATTCCGATAGGGAAGGCCCTCGAATGGGCAACAAGGACGGAAGGATGCGCAGGAAGGTGAGGAAGAATTGGGCGTAACTCCTGTGGATGGATGGGGTGGCGTACGGGAAGTGGCCTTGGCGGCGCCCGTGGTGGCGTCGCGGGCTGCACGCTTCCGCGCCGGAGTGGTCACCATGGTGGAAACCCTTCGCCTGGCGCTGGAATCATTGCGCGCGCACAAATTGCGAAGCTTCCTGACGCTCCTAGGGGTGATTCTGGCGGTGACCACGCTGGTGGCCGTGATGAGCGTGGTGACCGGCATGAATACCTATGTAGCGGAGCGGATCGCGAATCTCGGCGCGAATGTGTTCCTGGTGGACCGCTTCGGCATCATCACCAGCCAGGATGAATGGGTCAAGGCGCAGAAGCGGCCGCTGATTCGCATGGAAGATTATGAGCGTTTGCGGGACACCATGCAGATGGCCAGCGCGGTGGCGGCGGAAGCCGACCGCAACGTGCAAGTACGTTCTGGAAATCTGAAGATGGACAACACGGACGTGATGGGTGTGACCTACAACTTTGCGGACGTGCGCAACATCAACGTGGCGCAGGGCCGCTTCCTGACGCGCGCGGATGACGAGCACCATTCGGAGGTGGTGTTTCTGGGAGCGGATGTAGCCAAGAAATTTTTCCCCAACGTAGATCCCATTGGGAAAGTGATCAACGCGGAAACCCACACCTATCAGGTGATCGGCGTGGCGGAAGCGATCGGGAGCGCATTCGGCCAGTCGCAAGACAATTACATGATGATGCCCATCGGGACCTACAACAAAGAGTGGCAGCGGCAGAGCGATTGGTACACCATTTTCGTGCAGGCGCCCACAGCCGAGCTGATGCCGGCGTCGGAAGACGAAGCGCGCATGTACATGCGGGCGTGGCGACACTTGCCGTACAACGCGAAAGATAACTTCGCAATTCTGGGCTCCGATTCGATCATGAAGTTATGGCACGACATCACGGGAAATCTGGCGATGATGGCGGTGCTGCTGGTCAGCGTGTTTCTGGTGGTGGGCGGAATCGTGATCATGAATATTATGCTCGCCAGTGTGACGGAGAGAACGCGCGAGATCGGCATTCGCCGTTCCCTGGGCGCGCGCAAGAAACACATTTTGTTGCAGTTTATGACCGAATCCGCGGTGCTGGCGACGGTCGGCGGCTTATTAGGGGTGCTGCTGGCGTATGCCGTGGTGGCACTGATACGCGCAACAACCTCGATTCCCATGGCGACGCCGCTCGGGGCGGTAATGGTCTCCCTGGGCGTATCCACCGCTGTAGGGCTTTTCTTTGGAATTTATCCGGCCATGAAAGCAGCAAAGCTGGACCCCATCGAGGCTTTGCGAGCGGACGGCTGAGGAGCGGCAATGGCACAAGCCTACGGCGAAAATTTGAAGCAGGCGCTGGACACTCTGCGCACCCACAAGATGCGCAGCGCCCTCACCGTGTTTGGCGTGGTCCTGGGGGTCAGTGTAATCATGCTGGTGGCTGGCCTCATCAACGGCTTCGACCAGACCATTCAGGAAAATATCAAGCAGTACGGCGCGGATACCGCCTTCATTTCCAAGTGGGATCAGGGCCGGCACGGCGATCCCCCGCTCGAAGAACGCCAGCGGAAACCCCTCACCATCGAAGATGAGCGCGCGCTGCTGGAGAGCTGCCCGCAGGTAAAGAACGTCACAGCATTTCTTCAGACCGACTGGATGCACCCGCACAGTGTGCGGACCAAGGCCGGGGAAGTTTCGGCTGTCGATTACCGCGGCGTGCAGCCCAATTTCGGCCAGGTATACGCCAATGCTGCGACGCTGGAAGGGCGCTTCATTGGGGAAGGCGACGACCTGCACAAGGAAAAAGTGGTGCTGCTCGGCGAGAACGTGGCGCCGGTGCTGTTTCCCGAGGGGCACCCCGTCGGGAAATACGTGAACATCGACGGCAGCGACTTTCTGGTAATCGGCGTGGTGGAGAAGCCCAAAGGCGGCTTCGGGATGGGCGATGAAGACCGCCGCGTCCTGATTCCGTTCGGCACGTTCAAGAAGGTTTATCCCGATGCCGACGAAGTGAGCATGCGTGCGCAAGCTTATCCAGGCCGGCTGAACGAGGCCGTGGACCAGATTAAAGAGGTGCTGGAGCGCCGGCGCGGCGTTCCGTATGGCGGGAAGGACAATTTTTCCGTGGAGACCGCCGAAGAAACAGTGTCCGAGTTTCACAACATCATGAGCATGGTCTATATCGCGACCATTGCGCTGAGTTCCATCGGGCTGCTGATTGGCGGGGTGGGCGTTATGAACATCATGCTGGTCAGCGTCACGGAGCGCACCCGGGAAATCGGCGTGCGCAAGGCCATCGGCGCGCGCAATGGCGACATCACCTGGCAGTTCCTACTGGAGGCCATGACTCTGACGGGGGCCGGGGGCGTGATTGCGCTCCTGCTGGTCAATGGGCTGGTGCTGCTAATCCGGCTGACGTTGGACTGGCACGGCGTGGTGCCTCTGTGGGCGGCAGCTGCGGGCTTGATCGTTAGCGTCAGCATCGGGCTCATCTTTGGCGTGTGGCCGGCGACAAAGGCCGCCAAGCTGGATCCCGTGGAAGCGCTGCGATACGAGTAAGCCCCGCGAATTATCTGTCGGCGTCGCTTACCGCATGGCCAAGGCGCTTTCCGAATGAGCCGCAATCGCGGCTGCTATCGGAGCGGTTGTGCTCGGCCATATCACTTCCAGCGAAGGCTCATGCTTCAGCAATAATTTAGCGTGCCGTGTTACATGAATCCCCAGAAAATTTGAAGAGCTGGCGCTAATTTGTGAGGTGTTCTCTTTTTTAACCAGCATGCTTTCAT
>DATFYV010000337.1:0-5174 GCA_035314845.1 Candidatus Acidiferrum sp. | reverse complement strand
CGTAAACCATGTGAATGCCTTCCATCAGAAGCTTCATCACCTGGGTGCCGGCCAGGAGCGTGCCCACCCAGCCGACGAAGGCGATTTTCCAGGCGTCGGGACCGCGCTTGACGAGGAACTGGGCCACGATTTGCTGGCTGCCGGGAGGCAAAAAGCGCGTCAGGTCAGTGATCAGGTCGAAGAGGCTGGTTTTGCCGCCGATTTTGCTGTTGGCGATGCCTACGGCGGCAAGCAGTATCGGAAAAAACGCCAGAAATAAATTGTAGGCGACCGCTTGCGCGATCATGCTGCAGCGGGGAAATACGCGCGTGACCATGCGGTAGACGCGTTTGCTAAGAGCGGCGGCCGAGAGCATCGGAGGGCATTATACCTATCGAGACCCATTCCCGCGCCTATTCGCGGACTAAGGCGAATGCTGCATGGCGTGGCCGTGCGGCTGTGGCAGACTGCTAGCTTCACCTGCGAGCGGCGGTATACAGATCGCCGTGGAGAACCGCGCGGTGGAACTAACTTCCGGAGCTACTCATGGAACGCGGCGCCAACCATCGCACATCCATCTTCAACGTATACGGGATTGCCGTGCTGCGCAGGCTGTGGCTGCTGAGTATGGTTTATTCTGCGCTTGCTTGCTCGCATCCGCCCGCGCGGTCAGGGGCCAGTGCCGGGGAGAGCGGGACTAGTCCGGCGGCGCCGGAAACCGTCGTGCCGCCCGTGGCAAATTCAAGCCAGCCGGTAACGGCGCAGATGCACAACGTGATTTTTCACTTTTCCGAAGCGGCGGCCGCGCATATCGAATCGCTTGACGGCCAACTGATCCCCACTGCGGGAAACAGCATGCCGGTGTTCGACGACAAGACCTCGTTCGTGATGCGGGTGCACTCCGCGAGGGTCACCATCTCTACCGCGGCGCTCGCCAGCATCATGAACAACTACGTATTCGCCAAGCCCGATGCGCCGCTGAAAGAATTGTCGGTGTACATCGATGGCGACCATTTGCACGTAAAAGGCAAGCTGCACAGTAAGGGGGATGTTTCGTTTGAAACCGTCGGCGCGCTGCGCACCACCAGCGACGGGCGCATTCGCTTCCAGAGCGAAAGAGTCAAAGCATTTCATCTGCCGGTGAAAGGCATTATGAATCTGTTCGGAATGGATCTCGCAAAGGTGCTCAATACCGTCAAGATACCGGGCATCGAGACGGACAAGGACGATGTGCTGCTGGACCTGAGCAAGCTGTTGCCGCCGCCGCATATTCAAGGCCCGGTTACTGGCGCGCGCATCGAAAACAATGAGATCGTTACGATTTTTGGCGGCGTCGAAAGCGCGCCGACGCTTGAGAAGGGCAACTATGTGGCGTTTCGCGGGGGCCAGGTGCGCTTTGGCAAGATAACCATGGAAGATGCGGACATTAGCGTGCTGGATCTCGATCCTGGGGATCCCCTCGACTGGTTTCAGGATCGTTACAAAGAGCAACTGGCGGCAGGTTATTCCAAGATCACGCCGACGTTCGGTTTGCGCGCGTACGTGAAGGATTACAATAAGCTGGTGCGGCCGGCGAGAAAAAACTAAACCGATTGTCGGAAGGCCGCGACCGAGCGGCTATAGCGGCCCTTACGGCGCGCGGTTCGGCGCCCCGCGACTTGCTGCTGGTCGCGCCGCGGCGTAAACTTCCCTTTATCGAATGCACGCTGGAAGAAGCGAGAGTTCGCATCAGGACAGGTACAGCGCGATGAAAACAGCGTTAGCACCCGGAGCCAAAGCCACAACCATGGACTTGAGGCGTTCGCTGTTGGAGACGTTTGCAGTGAGCCAGAAGGCCAACGAATTGTTGCTGGCGAACGTAAGCGACGCGGTGTGGCAAGTGCCGCCGCCGACTGGAAAAGGCCGGACCATTGCCGCGGTGGCTTCCCACATGCACAGTGTGCGGCTGATGTGGCTGGCGGCCGCAGACAAAACGGCCAAGTTGCCGGCGAAAATCGCCGATGAAAAGGCCAGCCGCGAGGACGTGAGTCAGGCGCTGCGCAGCAGTGCCGCGGCCATGACGAAATTACTGGAAAAGGGCCTCGATGATCCGGCAGGAAAAGTGCCGAACTTCCGGCCCGACGTGGTGGCCTTTATCGGCTATTTGATCGCGCATGACGCGCATCACCGCGGACAGATCGGCATGCTGGCACGGCAATTGGGCCATGCCATTCCGGCGAAAGCGGGATTTGGGCTTTGGGAATGGGGCACGCTCTGGAAAGAGTGCGGCTTTACGCGCTAGAGCGGTTCGGACTTTACGGGTTTTCGAGGGACGGAACTCTCTCTATTGGATGGTTTCTGCAGAAACTTCAGCAAGCCGTGCCCGCCGTTAACCAAATCATGATGATAAATTTCTCTCGCGGTGCTGCGATTTTTTTTGCTGCGTACTTTGTGGGTTTGACGGCCTACGCGCAGAACAAGACGCTATGGAAGTCCGTGGAATTTGCCATCGTGAAATTCGATGATGGGCCGCCCAAGTCATGGAATATGTATCACGCAGAGAAGCACGGGGTGTTGCTGCTGCGGATCTGGAAGCGCTATTTGCTGATCGACCTCAATCAACAGGAAGTGTATGACATCGATCCCGCCACGGTGAAGGCCAAAACCGATGCAGTGGAGTGGTCGACCGCGGACAAACCCTCCGCGCCGCTGGATATTACGGAGTGGAAAGAGCGAAACGTCGGCAGCATGGACAGGCTGAGGTTCCGGTTACCGAAGGCGGGGCCGGTGTTGGAGTTGCAGATTCCGCTGCGTCCGGATGGGAAGACGGTTTACTAAGCTGATGGCCACGAGGTAATGCGTGGATTTCGGATTTGCTGCGATGACGCAGACCTGGGCTGGAAAACTGTTCCTCAGGGCAAGCTGAAGTCAGGCGCCTACGAAAGACTCAGCGGCGATAGACGCCGTAGAACCAGGGGATGCCGATGGCGCCCGGTTCGACGGCTACGACCACGGCGTCGCCATTTTCGAAGCGGTCGTAGTCATCGACGTCCACGGGCAGGCGCTCGATTTTTTGGTTGAAGCGCCAGCCGGTGACGATCAGGCGGCGGCTGCCGCGCACCAATCCCTTCATGTAAAACCGGGCTTCGACCTCCGTGGGGTGGTAGACGATATTTTTCGGGGAGTCCAGCCTGCCATTGAGGAAGAGCGCTGCGGCGAGCAACCATGGCAAGGGAATAAAACCGGAGTAGATGCGCTTAAGGATTTCGAGTTCCTGGCGCGCGCGGGCGCGGCGTTCCAAAAAAAATGCCATCGTCAGAGCCAGAAAGAACAGCAAGCCGAAGAACACCAGCATTAAGTCCAGATCCAACGGCGGATAAAGTTGGCTGATATAGGGAAAGATCAGCGAGCCAACTAGGAAGATGGCGGTACGATTCACCAAGCGGCGGCGGAAGACCAGTTCGGCCGCGGCGGAGGTCAGTCCGCACGAGGGGCATTGATCGGAGAGGCGCTCCGACCCGCAATCAAGGCACCGGGTCATCCGCCATAGTATAGACGGGTGGTGGGGAGTGCCGCTCGCGGTTTTGCGGGGATTGCTTGCACAAATTGGCGCTTTGCAGAGTGGCTCCAGGCCCTTCGTGCAGAGCACTCAGGATAAATGGTGGTCTCCCAACGTGGCGTCACGTTTGCGACGGGCCGTCGGAGAAAGTGGAAGGGCCTTCGTTGCTCAGAGTGCACCGAAGCCCGGCGCCTATACAAGCGTTACGGACGCGGAGTGGAGAGTTGCGCCAGGAGTTCCTGGTAGCGCTGCTGCGTTTCGGCCTTGGAGAGGTCCACGCTGACGCCCATACCGCAGCCGGGTTCCACGCGTTTTACGAAACAATCGAGCAGAACCGGTTTGTCCAGCTTAAGGCGGGCGGTGAAGCCTGCACCTACCCATAGGGTGTCAGCAGCTTCGATAAACATACCGCTGGCGCTGAGGTCGCGGGTGCTGCCGCGCAGGACCGCGGAGCCCCACTCGATGTCGAGTTCAGCACGGAACGCGAAACGCGTGGCGCGTCTGCGTTCGGTCCGCCGCGAGGAAAGGTCGCCGGTGGCCATCAGTCTGTGGTGAAACCCCCTGCCAGAGATTTCTCGCGTCCGCGGCGCAAGCCCAATATCTCCGCGGAATGCCACCAGCATACGCTTGCTTTGGTTACAAACGCACGACGCGGCAAGTAAAAGTTCTGCTCGCGACGCAGCAGAGTAACGGCGGAAATCCGCGCTTGCTATTACAAATATCGTTATTCTCGGGAACCCGGCAGGCGCAACTGCCTGGAGCTTTCGAGTTTTTCGCCACGGCTAATGCGCCGGGCAACCTCGGCTTGCAAATATTTGCGCAGCGTCTCCGGCACGATGCCCGGAGCGGCCAGTTCGCGCAAATCGGACACCGTGAGTTGTGGCAGATAAGAGAGCACGCTGGCCAACGGGGACAGCGGATGGCGGACCAGCGCCATGCGCACGTTATAGGATTGCGACCATTTGCGGTGGTGGGCGATGGCATTGGGCACCGCGGCGGGTATTTTTTCGCGGGAGAGGGCTTTCAAGATTTGCGCTTCCGTCAAGCGGGGATTATCGAGTGCTACGGCGAGCAGTTGCGGATGGCCTTCGGCGACCAGTGAACCGGCGAGGCGGGCGGGACCCCGGCGCGCCAGGGTTATTTTTTGCCCGAGGGGGAGTTGTGGCAGGCGGGCGAGCAACTGCTCTTCGGCGTGCATTTTCAGTTCCACAGAAATGGCGGGTAACAGGGTGAGCTGCACCAAGTCCATGAGGTACAGATCGCGCAGCAGGCGCAGACCTACCAGTCGAGGAGAACGCGGGTGGAAGGCCAGCGCCTTTTTAACGCGATAGGTTTTTGTGAGCGGCTTGCGGCGGGCGACTTCTTCAAGAACTTCTGTGGGAAGATTTTTTCTTTGAAGCAGCAGGCAAAGTTGCGTTTCGTCGAGCGCGGGATTGCCTAACAACCCGAGCATAACGCCCGTATCCTGGTGATAGAGAAGGCGAGTGAGGTCGTCGCCAGCGGCGATATGGGCGGCTTCGCGGTCTTTTGCGAGTTGTTCTTCCACGGGCTAACTCCCCGCTTGGGTTCGTGACAGGACGGCGCCGCGCTCGTCCATCAAGACGCAGTCGGTCTTTGTGCCGCCGCCGTCGAATCCCAAGACACAACGCACGCAATT
>DATFYV010000336.1:0-8777 GCA_035314845.1 Candidatus Acidiferrum sp. | reverse complement strand
TCATCGGCGGCGATATCCGGTCGGATGCGTTCAATGTCGACGCCCAGCTCACGGCCTACCGAAAAGGCCAGCAACGCCATGCCGTGGGAATGGGAGATGTTGAAGGCTATGGGAGGATCGCCCGTTGACGGCGCAAGGTAGGGCTTGCCGCGAGGGTGGTAGGCGAACTCTATATCTGTGGGGGAACGGCGTAGATAGCCGGCCAGTAGCTGGCGGAGTATCCCGCGGGCGACCACGAAGTGCTGGCGGTCGAGCGGGAAAAAAAAGCGGTCGGCGCGAGCGATTTCGTCGGGAGCGAGGGTGGTTTCGAGGCGCTGAAGAAGGAGATCGGGACAATTGAGGGGGGCGCGCCATACGTGAATCTCACGCGAGGCGATTTGTGGAGGGATAGGACTGGGTAACCAGTGGTCCGAGCTGGACATGATAGAAGTCTAATGCATGCAATGGTGTGCGAGGCTAGGGAGTTGTGGCCAGGAAAGCGCCCGGAAGAGATTCCTTTGTTATGTATTGGCAAAGGCTATTGGCAAAGGCGCTACATGGGAACGAAATTTCTCACGATACGGGCAAATGAGAAAGTTCTTGGGAGTGGTATAACATAAGTGGTGCATTGAGAAGCAGTTGTAGAAACGGCCATTGGCCTCCGGATTGCACGATTCAAGACGACATCTAGGCATATTTGGCTGTTTGCTGTAATTTTTTATGATGTCGCGGTGTCTTACGACCAAGAGACTTGGGATCCCGAGCATGATTCTAGAGTTTTCTACTAGCCAGAGAACTTTGATGGCGGGGCTATGAGCAACCTGTCCGCGGCACCGATTGCGGTGGGCGCCGATGAAACCACGCGGCAGCTTACGCAGATTTGGCAGGAATTGCTAGGCATGGAATCCGTTGGCGCGGACCAAAACTATTTCGATTTGGGTGGCGATTCTTCCCTGGCGGTTCAGCTCTTTGCGCGCATCGAAAAAACATTTCACGTGAAGCTGCCCTTGGCGACGCTGTTCGAAGCGCCGACGATCGAGGAGCTGGCACGCATTCTGCAGCAGGAAGCGAGGGCCGTGGAGCCTAGCGGATGGCGGCCGCTGGTGGCGATTCAGCCGAGCGGAACGCGGCCGGCGCTTTTCTGCATGCACGGCGCGGGCGGGAACGTGCTGATCTACCGGGATCTGTCGCGGTATCTGGGAGCGGAGCAGCCATTTTATGGATTGCAGGCGCAAGGACTGGACGGGAGTTGCGCGCCGCTGACGACGATTGAAGAGATGGCCGCGCTGTATGCAAAAGAGATCCGCAGGTTTCAGCCCCACGGGCCCTATTTTATTGGCGGGTATTGCATGGGTGGGACGTTGGCGTACGAGGTGGCGCGGCAGCTGCAGGCGGCGGGAGAAAAGATCGCGCTGTTGGCGCTGTTCGATACCATGGATTGGTCGCAGGTGAAGCTGCCGGGGATGTGGGGCAAGGCCTATCACGAGCTGGAGCGGCTATTTTTTCACGCGGCGAACTTTTTGCGGCTGGATGGCGAGGGCCGCGGGAAATTTTTTGGGGAGAAGGTCGAAGCGTTGCGGAATCGTTTGCCGGTGTGGCGCGGGATGCTGCTGGCGAAATTTTCCAAGAGGCGAGACGCGGCGGATGCGCAATCGCTGGCGATGGGACAAATTTGGCAGGCCAACGACCGGGCCTGCGTGATTTACCGGCCGCAGCGGTTTGCCGGGACGGTTACTGATTTTCGTCCCATGAAGCAGTACCGCATGTTTCACCGGCCGGATGTGAAGTGGGAGCGGCTAGCGGAGGGTGGGGAGCGGGTGGTGGTGCTGCCGGTGTACCCCGCGGGCATGCTGGTGGATCCGTTTGTGAAGCATCTGGCGGACGCGTTGAAAATAGCGATTGACCAGGCGATGCTCAGCGAAAAATCTTGAGCCGCCCTGTTTTCGTAGCGGTAAAATCCCTAAGACATTCAAGCGAGGTAAGTGGAATGGCCGCTCAAGGGAATTGGTCGAAGACCTGGACTTTTTTCGAGGAGCAATGGCGTGAAGGCAATCTGCCGATCATGGGTGTGCGGACGCATGCGGCTTGGTTGTGCTCGGTGGTGTTTGACGGGGCGCGGGCGTTCGAAGGGGTTACGCCGGATTTGGATTTGCATTGCGCGCGGGTGAATGATTCGGCGAAAAAGCTTTACTTGCAGCCGACGGTTGCGGTGGACACATGGTTGAAGCTGGCACACGAAGGGATTGCGAAATTCGACGGGAAGACGGCGCTGTATATCCGGCCGATGTACTGGGCGGAAAAGGAAGGGCCGTGGGTGCAGGCGCACGAGCCGGAATCCACGCAATGGTGCCTGACGATTTATGAGGCGGCGATGCGCGAGCCCAAGGGATTTTCCATCACGCTGTCACCCTTTCGCCGGCCCACGCAGGAGACTATGCCGGTGGATGCCAAGGCGGGCTGCCTGTATCCGAATAACGCGCGGGCGCTGTTTGAAGCGCAGGCGCGCGGGTGGGACAACGCGGTGGTTTGCGACATGCTGGGGAATGTGGCGGAGCTGACGACGGCGAATTTGTTTTTGGCCAAGGATGGCGTGGTATACACGCCGATACCGAATGGGACGTTCTTGGCGGGGATTACGCGGCAGCGGGTGATTGGGTTGCTGCGCGAGAATGGCGTTTCCGTGGTCGAGACGACGCTGAAATATCGTGATTTGCAAGCGGCGGACGAGATTTTCTCTAGTGGAAATTATTCCAAAGTTGTGCCGATAACGCGCATCGATGACCGTAAACTGGAGTTCGGTCCGATTTACAAGAAAGCGCGTGAACTGTACTGGGCGTTTGCGCATTCCTAAGCGCACTATTGTCCCGGAGCGAAAAGCGTCCATCCTGTAACTGTCCGTGCAAGCTGGGGCGCAGTCCCGCAAATTGCGGAACGCCCCTACAACAAATTCTCCGCGTCGCGCGCAGTGGAGCGTAAGTCCGTCGCCACAATGATTGAAACTCTGACAACGATTTGGCAGCGTTTGCTGCAGCACTCTCCGATTGGTCCAAACGATAATTTTTTTGATTTGGGCGGCGATTCGTCCGTGGCTGTGGAGCTGTTCAACGAAATCGCCAAGGTGAGCGGGCGAGAACTGCCGCCGGTGACGATTTATCACGCGCCCACGATTGCGGCGCAGGCGGAACTGCTGCAACAGAGGCTGGCGCCGCGTTTGCCGTCGCTGGTGGAGCTGCGGCCGGGCAGCGAGGACTGTCCGGTATTCACGGCACATGGGCTGGGCGGCAGCGCCATGGAATTTTTCCAGGTGGTGAAACACATCGAAACGCCGCAGGCCATTTACGGGATGCAGGCGCGAGGGACGGACGGAACGGATGAACCGCTGGACACCATCGAGGCCATGGCCCAGTTTCATCTGGACGCGATTCGGGAGATGCAGCCGCGCGGTCCCTACTATCTAGTAGGCTATTCACTTGGCGGCCTGGTAACCTTGGAGATCGCACGACGGATTGTGGAGATGGGGGAGAACGTGGCGCTGCTGGCGCTGCTGGAATCGTATCCGCACCGGCGGTACGTCTCTCTGGAACAGCGCGTACGGCTGGCGATTCGCGTGGCGCTCAAGCATGCCTCCAACATGACGGAACTGCCGGTGGCAGATGCGGCGGCATATTTCATGCGGCCGTCGGAACGCATGTCGCACTTTTCGCGGGATGAACGCGGGCGTTTGCAGCGGCAGCCGCCGACGGGAGTGTGGTCGACGGCGGCGATGCAGCGCGTGCGCGACAGCGGATACCTGGCGCTGCAACGGTACCGGCCACGATATTACGGCGGGAAGATTGCCTTTGTATCGGCGCGCGAGAGTTCGGAGTTCCCGGATGATCCGGTGGCGGTGTGGGGCAAGCTGGTGGGGAAGCTTACGGTGGAGACGACACCAGGGGACCACTTTGGGATTATGACCACGCATTACCAGAGTTTAGGGGCGGTGCTGTCGCGGTATTTGCGGGAAACGAATGGTGCGGGCGGATGAACGGCGCAGAGAGTTTGGTGGCGACGCTGCTCGGCGGGGGTGTGGAGGTGTGCTTCACGAATCCGGGAACGTCGGAAATGCACGTTGTGGCTGCGCTGGACGGCAAACCGAGAATGCGCTGCGTGCTGGGATTGTTTGAAGGCGTAGCGACAGGGGCGGCGGATGGTTATGCGCGGATGGCCGGGAAGCCAGCGTGTACGCTGTTGCATCTGGGGCCGGGCTTCGCGAATGGGCTGGCGAACTTGCACAATGCCAGTAAGGCCCACACGCCGATTGTGAATATTATTGGGCAACATGCCACGCAGCATTTGCGGTTTGAGACGCCGCTGAAGTCCGATATCGAGGGGATTGCGCGGCCGTATTCGAATTGGCTGCGGACTTCGGAGGCGGCGGGTAAAGTGGGGCGGGACGCGGCGGATGCGATTGTTGCGGCGCGGACGGCGCCAGGGCAGATTGCGACGCTGATTGTGCCGGCGGATTTTGCGTGGAGCGAGGGCGGGGAGGTGGCAACGGTGCCTTCTTGGCCTGTCGCGCGTGCGTGCGATGCTCGCGCCGTGGAACGCACGGCAGCGATGCTGAAATCCGGTTCGCGCACCTGTTTGGTTTTGGCGGGGAATGCACTCTATGGGCGGGGTTTGGCCGCAGCGGGTCGGATTGCGGCGGCTACCGGAGCGAAGCTGTTTAGTCCATATCCGTTTGCGCGGATGGAGCGTGGCGCACAGGCTGCGCTAGTGACGCGCACGCCGTATATTTTTGAGCAGGCCGTCGAGACGTTTAAGGAATTTCGCCAAATGATTCTTGTGGGTGCTGACGCTCCGCGCTCGTATTTCGCACATCCGGTGAAGGGAACTGTGCCGACACCGGAGAGTTGCGAGATTTTTCCGCTGGCGACGCCGGGTGAGGATTATGTCGGGGCGCTGGAGGCGCTTGCCGATACGTTGGGAATTTCACCGTCGTCTTCGTTCGCGCGAAGTTTAGAACGGCCGGCGGCGCCGAGCGGACCGATCAGTCTCGCGGGGCTTTCGACGGCGATTGCCGCGACGCTTCCGGAAAATGCCATTGTCGTAGAAGAGTCGATGACTTCGGGGCGTGGGCTGATGGAAGCGACGGCGGCGATCGGTCCGCACGATTTGCTGGCGAACACTGGCGGATCCATTGGGATTGCCATGCCGCTGGCGGTAGGCGCGGCGGTGGCGTGTCCGGAGCGGCGGGTGCTGTGTTTGTCGGCGGACGGCAGCGGGATGTATACGACGCAGGCGCTGTGGAGCATGGCGCGCGAAAAATTAAATGTGACCGTCGTGATTTATGCGAATCGGGTTTATGGAGTGTTGAAGCGCGAGTTTGCGAGTTTGGGAATTGGCGAGGCCGGACCGCGAGCGTTGAGTATGTTCGAGATTGGCAGGCCGGACATTGATTGGGTGGCGCTGGCGAAGGGCATGGGCGTGTCAGGGCGGCGCGTCGGCTCGCTCGAGGAATTTGGCGCGGCGTTGCGCGAGGGATTTGCCGGTGACGGGCCGAGATTGATTCAGGTGGATGTGTGAGGCGAATGCCGATTATGCAGGGCGCTCATTCGGCCGCTGTGAACGTGTTTCGATTGGTGGCGAACTGATCGCTGGGGCCGAACTAAAGTTCGGCATCTACATGGTCGCTACATGGTTTCGTGGCGATTCAGGTTTTGCTTGCTAGCGTTTTCGTTAGTTCTTCCTTCATTACTTTGCCTGTCGGGGTCAGGGGCATCGACGGGACCAAAACAACTTGCGAAGGCCGCTTGTAGGGCGCGAGATATTTCGCGGCATGCTCGGCTATTTCCGCTACAGTTAGCGGCGAGTTGGGGGCGGGTTGCACGAAGGCGATGACTTCTTCGCCGCCGTCGACGCCAGCGACGTTGCGGCCGATGACTGCGGAGCGCACCACTTGTGGGTGATTGTTCAGCACGGCTTCGACTTCGGCTGGGTAGACGTTGAAGCCGAAGCGGACGATTAATTCCTTGGTGCGGCCGACGATGAAGAGATAGCCGTCTTCGATGCGCGCGAGGTCACGGGTGTTGAACCAGCCTTCGCTGTCGATTGCAGCGGCGGTTTCTTCCGGAGCGCGGTAGTAGCCTTTCATGACGTTGGGGCCGCGCACGCGCAATTCACCGACTTCGCCGTCCGGAACCGGCTGGCCATCGAGGCCGACGAATTTCACTTCAACGCCCGGAAGGATTCGGCCCACGGAGGTGTCGGTGCGCGGCTTTTCCACTTCGGCTTGAGAGATATTTGGCGAGCACTCGGTGACACCGTAGCCGTTGTACAGCGGGAGGCCGAAGAGTTCTTCCACGTCGGCTTTGACTGCAGCGTGCAGCGGGGCGCCGGAGGACGAGATGATGCGCAGGTCGGGAAATTTACGTGAAGTGATGCCTTTCATTTTGGTGTATTCGAGGAGCAGCGAAAACATGGCGGGTGCGCCGAGCATCACGGTGAGGCGGTCCTTTTCGAGCGAGGCAAGCGCGGCGACCGGATCGAAACGCGGGGAAAGGTAGAGCGTCGTGCCGCTGAGCAAGGCGCCAAGGAGAACAACGGAGAGGCCCACGGCGTGCGACATCGGCAGGATTCCGTAGAGGCGGTCTTCGGGCTTCAGCGAGCGAATTTTTGCGGACACGTCGGCTACGAAGAGCAGATTCTTGTGCGTCAACATGACGCCTTTGGGTTGCCCGGTGGTGCCGGAGGTGTAGATCATGGCGGCGACGTTGTCCGCGATGTTCGAATCGAGCGGCTCGGGTGCGACGTTGTCATTTAGCGCGCCAATTCCGAGGGGGCCTAGTTGCGGGACATCGGCGACTGGTGCGGCGTGGCGTTTGGCGTGTTCGCGAGCGTGATGGGAGACGGCCGTTGTGTATAGAACGCGGCGGGCGCCGCAGTGGTCGCGGATTTCGTCCAGTTCGCGTGCGGAGAGGCGGGCATTGACCAGCACGGGCCAGGCGCCGAGGCGGGCGGCGCCTAGCAGGATGGCCACGAAGGCGCGGGAGTTTTCGCAGACGACCATGACGCGGTCGCCTGGGCGAACGGAGAGTTCCTGCAGCCAGGATCGCGTGCTGGTGATGGCGGATTCCAGTTGCGCGTAGGTCCAAGTGCCGGAAGCTTCTACGAGCGCGGGGCGATCCGGAGAATGCGTGGACCACTGGCTGGCGACGTCGCTGATGCGCAGCGGGAGCCTCGAGAGAATTTCGGTGAGCTGTGGTTCAGACATTACGTCAATCTTATCGAAATTATGCGCGAACAGCGGGAGCAAGAGATGTGGCCGGACTCGCTGCGGTTTGCGCGGACAGCAGCAATTGCAGCCAATTGCGATAGATCTGTGCCGCGGAGGCGTGCCAGGAATTTTGCAGTGTAGCGGCCACGGTGGGCTCCGGGAAGGCGGAGAAAATTTCTTCGTTGGGGTGGGCTTCGGCGTTCTTGCGAAATTCGGCCAGCAGATGCGTTCCCGTCTCGTCAAAGTAACCGTGCGGGAGAGTGGGAAACGTCGGGCGCTCCTGTTTCAAAAAGCGGCGAATATCGCGGCGATATTCTTTGAGCAGCGTGTGCGAAGCGTATTCCGGATGGCCCTGAAAATGGACGAAAAGGCTGCGGCCTCTCTTCTTGGTGAAGAGATTCACGCCGGCATTGTCGGACTGATCGAGCACGTCGTAGCCGTGCGCGGTGAGCGCGTCGGCACGCACTTCGTTCCAGCGGGAATGCGGGAAGCGCACGATTGCTGGAAGGCCATCGGTTAGTTCGTGATTTCCAACTCGCTGGTAATCGAAGACGCCAAACTGTTTGTCGGGCAGTGGATTGCGCTCAATGCCGTCGCTGTGCAGCACGCTGGCGTGGGCGGCCAGGCAAGACAGCACCGTAGACGCGGTGCGCCGCTCGGCCCAATCAAACGTGGCGGCCAGCGTTTGCCAGTAGGGTTCGTCACGCAAGTTGCGTTGCCGCGGTTCGGTACCGGTGATGATGGCGCCGTCGATTTGCCGGTTCCACAAGTCATCGACGGGCAGATAGAATCCGCGTAAATGCTCCTGTATGCGTTCGCCGCGCGGAACATCCGGCAGGTAGTAGAGCTGCACGTGGACTGGAATATCGCCCGCGGCTGCCTCCAGCAGTGCGAAAAATTGCGCTTCGGTGTCGTCGAGAGCGGCGTCGGGCATGTTGTTGATGAGCGCGATGCGGACGCTACTTCGTGTCGTCGAACCATTGCGCGGTGTCGACGCCGCAGATGGGTGGGAAAGCGGATCCTGCCGTTCCAACCAATGTTCAGGAACGCGGCCGCCGTTTATCACCAGGGGCATGATGGTTCTCCCAAGCACTTTCCAGACCGCAAAACGGTGCTCATCCAGCTCGCGCGGTCAGGCCTTGGCGCGTTCGAGAGCCTGCGCTAGGTCGGCGAGAATGTCGTCGATATGCTCGATGCCTACGCTGAGGCGCAGCATTTCCGGAGTTACGCCGGCTTTGTGCTGCTCTTCGGGCGTCAGCTGGCGGTGGGTGGTCGAGGCAGGGTGACAAGCCAGAGATTTGGCGTCTCCCATATTCACCATGCGTTTAAATAGCTTCAACGCGTCGAAACATTTGGTGCCGGCCTCGAAGCCTCCCTTGACGCCAAACGTTAGCAGCGAGCAGGCGTTCTCGCCGAGATAGCGATGCGCCATGGGATACAGTGGGTTATCCGGGAAGCCTGCGTAATTCACCCACGCCACCATGGGATGGCTGCGCAGAAATTCCGCCACTTTGCGCGCGTTGGCCACGTGGCGCTCCACGCG
>DATFYV010000335.1:0-4641 GCA_035314845.1 Candidatus Acidiferrum sp. | reverse complement strand
GGCCGGCCTGCTCGCGCACCATGTACTCGGCGTACCAGTCGGGCCAGTTTGCATCAGCCGCGCCGATGTGCTTCTCGTGCTCTCCGTGCGCGGACGCGGCGCGGCGAAGTGCGCCGGCCAGATCGTTGGCGGAGGCGAAGGTGGTGGTCGCGGGGTCGATGCGACCGGGGAGCCGCGTGGTGATTTCCTGGAATAGCCAGCCGTTGCCGTCTGGATCACGGAAGGAAGCGAAGGAGCGGTAGCTCTTATGCTCGGGATCGGGACCGCTGACCCGGACGCGGCCAAAGAGGTAGGACTCGTCCGTGCCGGTGTACACGCCGGCGCTGTGGAACACTTCGCCAATGGCGACGCCGCGATCGAGCAGCTCTTTGCGGGCGGCGGCGATGTCGCTCACGATGAGGTACAGGCCCTGGGCGGAGCCGGGCGGCGCCGCAGTGACGTTCTCGCCGAAGATCACCGAGCACGCGGAGCCCGGAGGCGTGAACTGGATCACGCGGAAGTCGCCGGTGGGTGCGGCGTAGTCGGCGTCGAGCCGCCAGCCGAGCCTGGCGTAGAACTCTTTGGCGCGGTCGACATCCGAGACGGGGATGACGACGATCTCGAACTTCATGTCGACTCGCGCGACGCTCGCGCGTGTGGCGTCTTTACTACGGATTTCAGGCTGCAGAGTTGCCATGTTCTTTCCTCCTATGCGTTGCCCCTGTTAAGAATTCGTCTGCGGGGGCTACCCCCGTAATGCAGCTTTCCCTGCGCTTCGATGATTTTGCGTGCCGAATGTGCTATAGAAATTTTCTAAGGCGTCTCAGGTCGTGGCACTTTTCACTCAAGACCCGCGCTTACAGGAACCTTGAACTGATGCCCTGTGCGTAACGGGAGCGGCGGCGTTCGTTGACGGGCGAGCGCGGCGTCCGTAAGATGAAGCCGCGGTGCGCCGGACTTTCTTGTGATTGACCAGACAATTTCACACTACCGGATCGTCGAGAAGCTGGGCGGCGGGGGCATGGGCGTGGTGTATAAGGCCGAAGACACGGAGCTGGGGCGCTTCGTGGCCTTGAAATTTCTGCCGCACGATGTGGCGCAGGATCCGCAGGCGCTGGAACGATTTCGGCGGGAGGCGCGGGCGGCGTCGGCGTTGAACCATCCGAACATCTGCACCATTTATGAGATTGGCAAGGAAGGCGAGCAGTTGTTTATTGCCATGGAGTTTCTGGATGGTGTGACGCTGAAGCATTTGATCGCGGGGCGGCCGCTGGAGAATGAACGGGTGCTGGCGCTGAGCGCGGAAATTGCCGAGGGGCTGGAGGCGGCGCATGCGCAAGGCATCGTGCACCGGGACATCAAGCCGGCGAATATTTTTGTTACCAAGCGCGGGCACGTGAAGGTGCTGGATTTTGGGTTGGCGAAGGTGGGGACGGCGGCTCGTGCGGGGAGCGGGAGTGCGGCGGGGAATACGGTTACGGCGGTGGATGAGAAGGATTTGACTAGTCCGGGTTCGACGCTGGGGACGGTGGCGTACATGTCGCCGGAGCAAGTGCGAGCGAAGGAGCTGGATGCGCGGACGGATTTGTTTTCGTTTGGCGTAGTGCTTTACGAGATGGCTACCGGGGCGCTGCCCTTTCCGGGCGAGAGTACAGGAGTGATTTTTGATGGAATCATGAACCGGGAGCCGGTTCCGGCGGTGAGGTTGAATGCGGGGCTGCCGGCGGGATTCGAGCGGGTGCTGGAGAAGGCGCTGGAGAAAGACCGGGAGATGCGGTACCAGTCGGCGGCGGAATTGCGCGCGGACTTGCGGAGGATGCAGCGGGGGTCAGAGTCGGGGCACGCGACGATTGTGGACAGCGGGAAGCAACAGGCCGCGGAACGCAAACGTGGAATGCTGCTGTACGCGGGAATTGCGGTTGCGGCGCTGGTTGCGGCGGGTGGCGGGTATGCGTGGTATGCGAAACGCGGTACGGGGACGTCCAGCGCGGCGGTGGCAACGACGAAACCTTCGCTGGCGGTGCTGCCGTTGCAAAATTTAAGCGCGGAGCCGGACAGCTCTTATTTCAGCGATGGCATGACGGATGAAATCACCACCAAGCTATCGAAAATTCAGGGAATCGATGTGGCGTCGCATGCTGCGGTGTCTTCCGTTAAGGGTACGGAGAAGAGTGCGGCGGAGATTGGGAAGGCGCTGGGGGTGCGGTATTTGTTTGAAGGCAGCGTGCGGAAGGCTGGGAATCAGGTGCGAATTAACGTGCATTTGATTGATGCGAACACGGGATTCCAGGTGTGGGCAGATGATTTCACTGGAGAGATGAAGGATGTTTTTTCTTTACAAGAGCAGACGGCGCTGAAGATTGCGCAGTCCCTGAATTTGAAGCTGAGTCCGCAAGAGCAGCAGGCCATTCAGCACCGCTATACGCAGAATCCGCAGGCGTATGACGCCTATTTGCGCGGCCAAGCACTCGTCGAATTTCCCGACCAAGCCAAAAAATTGGAAGCCGCGCGCGGAAATTTTGAGGAGGCCCTACGCTCTGACCCTAACTACGCGCCCGCGCTCGCCGGGCTGGCCTGGGTTGAAGGCCAAATCTATCGCGATATTGACGCGGCTCCATCTCATCTGCAGCGCGCCGAACAATTTGCGCAGCGTGCGCTGGCCATCGAGCCGAAATTAGCGGAGACGCACCTGGCTTTGGGCACTGTGTATGCGGATAAGTATGACTACGCCAACGCGGCGCGCGAGTTCCGCACCGCAACGGATCTGGATCCGGAGAGTAGCTACGCGTGGGATCTGCTTTCCTGGGCCTTGGGATACGAAGAGCCGCCGGAAGCCGCAGCCGCCGAGAATGCTTCCCGCGAGTGTCTGCGCTTGCAACGCGTGCCCTACCCCATAAACTACTACCACCTTGGCCGCGCGCTGATGCTGCAGCAGCGGTATGCCGAAGCCGTCGCGGCGTTTCAGCGCGCCAAGGAACTCGACCCCTCGGATACGTTCGGGAATATGGGGCTGGGACAGGTTTATCTTGCGCAAGGCGAGTTTGACAAGGCGGTAGGGGCTTTCTCCGCGACGACGCAGCCGACGGGCATCAACTATTACTGGCTGGCGGCGGCGTATTCCGCGCGCGGAAACAAGGAGCAGGCGCTGTCTACGATGCAGCGGGCGTTTGATATGGGCTTTCGCGATTTCGCAGCTCTGGAGGCCAGCCCGTATTTTGCCCCACTGCGCAGCGACGCGCGATTTCAGCGGATGATGGCGCGGTATCGGAAGTAACGGAAAATTTGGAGCGTGGGGGCTTGACGCCGCTTTTGCAGCGTAGCCCGCAACACCGCCTCGGACGGAACCCGACTGGTCAAGGAGGGCTTGAGGCTTGGCTAGCGGTTCGACTCCCCAGCAAAATTCGAGATGCCGATTACAGCGTGAAAGCGGCGTCGAGCCGTCGCACTCCAAATTACTACGACCTGGCCGCTTTGTGAGATTGGCTACTGCCGAGCTCGCGCGCGGTGGCGTCGTCGAGTCTTAATGCGGCGGCCGCGACGTTTTCTTCCAGATGCGCGACGCGCGAGGTTCCCGGTATGGGCAAAATTACCGGGGAACGCCAGAGCAGCCACGTCAGAGCCAGTTGAGAGGGAGTCATTTTCAGTTTCGTGGCAGTGCGCTCGAGATTGCCAGCGGCGGAGACATCGCCGGCGGCTAGCGGGAACCAGGGAATGAAGGCGATATTTTCGCGTTCGCAATACTTGACAATGTCGTCGGCGGCGCGGTCTACAACGCTATAGCGGTTTTGCACGCTGACGATCGGCACCATGGTGCGGGCATGTTCGATTTGCGCGACGCTGACTTCCGATAGGCCGACGTGCTTGATTTTTCCCTGGGCTTGCAGATCTTTCAGTGTGCCTAGCTGGTCTTCAGCGGGGACTTTATTGTCGATGCGGTGGAGTTGCAAGAGATCGAGCCGGTCCAGGCGCAGGCGTTTTAGGCTGCCTTCGACGGCGGCGCGCAAGTGGGTGGGGCGGCCGTTGGTTACCCATTGATCGGGACCGGGGCGATCGAAGCCTGCTTTGGTGGCGATAACCAAGCCTTCCGGGTATGGGTGCAAGGCCTCGGCGATGATTTCTTCGCTGACGTGGGGGCCGTAGGAATCGGCGGTGTCGATGAAGTTGATGCCGAGTTCGACGGCGCGGCGGAGGACACGAATGGCTTCGTCGCGATCTTTGGGCGGGCCCCAGATGCCCTTGCCGGTGATGCGCATGGCACCGAAGCCCAGGCGATTGATGGTAGGGTCATCGCCAATGCGAAATTGGCCGGCTTGGCCCGCAGGTAGAGTTTCCCATCGATTTGACGTTGGCTGGCTTTCCATTGGCAGTTCCTTTCCACTCGCCATGATTAGATTCACGATGTGCGATGAGCGGTACTCATTTCTTTAGTGCCCTTCGCGGGGAGCGCGGCCTGCGCCTGGGCGCATGGCCCGGGAAACCGCGCTGAAACCCGGCGCATACAGCCACGGTTCGGGCTCAAGACGCATTGACGATATGCGCGGCGATTCGATACGGTGATTCGGCAGGTGATCCGCAACTTGGTTGAGGTGTCCGCATGTTCTTTTATCTCTTTGCGCTTTGGTTTCCTGAGTGGCGGCCGCACTTCTCGTTTGTGCAGGGGGC
>DATFYV010000334.1:0-12036 GCA_035314845.1 Candidatus Acidiferrum sp. | reverse complement strand
CCGTGGCTGGGGATACGGGCTGGGACTATTTGCTCGTCGATAGCGACGCGCGGCGCGTTTACGTTTCACGTGGAACGCACGTGGTGGTGCTGGACGCGGATACGTATGCAGTGGTGGGAGACATCGCCGATACACAAGGCGTACACGGGATAGCGCTGGCCCCGGAATTTGGTCGCGGCTTCACGAGCAATGGCCGCGCAAATACGGCGACGATTTTTGACTTGAAGACGCTGAAGACGCTGGGGACGGTCAATACCGGGAAAAATCCAGACGCCATCGTTTACGATGCGGTGACCAAACGCGTCTTCACGCTAAACGGCGCCAGCAAAGACACCACGGCGTTCAATGCCGCGGATGGCGCCGTTCTCGGAACCTTGGCGCTTGGCGGCAAACCGGAATTTGCGGTTGCCGACGGCAAAGGGAATATTTATGTGAACATCGAGGATACTTCCGAGCTGGTGCAGTTCGACGCCAAGGCGTTAAAAGAGTTGCACCGCTGGCCGCTCAAGCCGGCGGAAGGACCGTCTGGTTTGTCCATGGACCTGGTGCACCGCAGATTGTTCTCCACCTGCGACGGGAAAATGATGCCCGTAACGGACGCGGACAGCGGAAAGATCGTCACCACCATCCCCATCGGGGACGGACCAGATGCCACGGCATTTGATCCGGGAACGCAACTGGTGTTTTCTTCGAACGGTGAAGGCACGTTGACCGTGGCGCACGAGGATTCACCCGACAAATACACGGTGGTGGAAAATGTGCCCACTAAAAAGACGGCCCGCACGATGGCCCTGGATCTGAAGACCCACAACATTTTTCTTCCAGCGGCGGATTTTGATCCGCCGGCTCCGGGCGAGCGGCGCGGGAAGATGAAGCCGGGATCCTTCGTGCTTTTGGTGGTGGGCAAATAAGCGGGCGGCTCGCGTCGAACGGTAGGCTTTGCAAAGCAGTGGCACGCGTGGGACACGGTGTTTTGTGTCCCACTTTTTTTGCAAGCAAATGAGTCTGCTATAATCGCGCGCGATGGCTGCCAACGAATCGTCCTTGGCCAAACGCGCTCGTCAGCCCCAGCGGGCCGCGGAAGCTCCGCGGTTTATCGTGATCGAAGGGCCGTTACGCGTGGGGAAGACCACGCTGGCCAAGATTCTGGCGGAAAAGTTACACGCCCGGCGCGTGTACGACTGCGAAGACAACCCCTTTCTAGCGGAGTTTTATAAGGAGAAGCCCGGCGCGGCGTTTCGCGCCCAGATGTATTTTCTGATGGAGCGGCAAAAGCGGTTGCGCGAAGCTCTGGCCGTGGAGTCTCCCGGACCGGTAATTTCCGATTTTCTACTGGAAAAAGACCGTATTTTCGCCAACCTCAATCTGGATGACGAGGAGCTGAAACTCTACGAGCGCTACTACGAATTGCTCAGCGCGGAAATCCCTGAACCCGACCTGGTTATTTATCTGCAAGCCAAACCGGAAATCTTGCGCGCGCGCATCGCCAAAAAAGCGTCCAAGGACGAAACCCAGATTTCCCTCGAATACATCGGCGAAGTCGCGCGCGCCTACGAGCATTTCTTCTACCGCTATGCGGCCTCGGACCTGCTGGTGATCAACACTTCGGATATCGATTTTGTGGAACGCAGCGAAGATTTGCAGCAACTGCTCCGCCGTCTGCAGGATCCAGTGAAGGGCACGCAATACTACCTGCCGCTCGGCAAATCCGAATAGTTTTTAACCTTCCAACGCTTGCGAGGCACATTCACTCGGCGGTTGCCGCGACGGCTTTCGCAGCCGCGGGATGGCCCAACTCCAAAATTGTATTGCGCTGCGCGTAAATCAACAGCCCGGTGGTTACCCACTGCGCCACGAACGCCGCTCCCCAAATAGCGGGCCGCGTCATCCACGCGGTTTGATCCAGGTCGTAAATTGGCGTGGGCAGAAAGAAGGCCGTGAACGGCACGCGATCGGCGTCGCGGAATATCCCCACGCCATAGACAAGAATGGCCACGCTTACGTAAAAAACAGTCAAGTACAACACACCCATCATCAGCGGACGTTTACCGCGACGCAACACCATCCACTGCAGGAATTGCAGGTCGCGCAGCATCCACGCGGCAAAAAATAACGAGCGGAAAACCGCCAGCGCCGGACTCCATTCCGAGAGCGCACCACGTGAAAGAGTGGCCGCCCCGGCCACCGGCAAGCCTGCGCCCGCGGTGGCGATAAAGAAAAACGGAAATGGCCACGCCAAGTTAATCCAGGATTCCCCGCCACCCTTGTCCGCGCGCAGAAGGCGGCGGGTGCGGTCGCGGTTGCGTAACAGCCCAAGGCCCACCGCTCCCAGAATGCCGCCATTAGCAGTGAGCAGCGCAGCTTGAATGTCGATCAATGGGCCGCTGCGCCAATTGACAAACGCAAGGAGCACTAGATTTATGAAGGCTACCAAACCGAGAGACTGCAGCGGCGAATACAACTCGTATTGCTCCGGATCGCGCTTGATGTTGCGAATCGTGGCGAGGAGAAACCAGGCGGCCAGCAACGCGTCAACAATCAAGAATACTGGGACGTGGCGAACCGTATGACCAAAGAGCTCGTCTACGGTGGAAGGCGCGACGATCGCCTCCAGGTCCCCCCACGGCGCGGAAGGTTCGTGGACCGTCCAATCCCCTTGCATCGATACCTGCGCGGCATAAAACGGCGAGAGCGAGCCCACTTGAAAAAAGTACGAAAGGCCGCTGGGGATATTCGAAAACAGTCCGAGAATGATCAGAACACCAATAATCGCCGTAGTGTGCGAGCCGCGCGCGGTTAGAAGAGAAATAAGCAGACATAACGCCTGAAAAGCCAGCGATCCTACCAATAATACGGCGTACGCGGCGATGACAAAACTGAACCTTTGCTGGCCCTGAACCGCCGCAAATATCACGATGGGTACCATGCAAAGGCAGAGGAAATACAAGAAAGCCGGGGCCCCGAAGAGTTTTCCGAGCGCGAGTTCCAGCGGAGACAATCGCGTGACGCGCTGGAAATCAAAAGTGTTGTGATCTTTCTCCTTGTAAATGGCATTTACGCAAGCAATCCCGCCACCAGCGGCCAGGATTAAGGCTTGCAGCCAAAAGAGCAGGTGCAGCAGCCCAAAACCCCATCCCGACGGACCGGCGGCAGGCACGGAAACGTGCGTAAGCGTGAAGCCGAGCACCAGCGACAATACCGCCACGATCAACGCCGCAATCACCATTTTGGCTGGGCGCATTTGCGACCGCACATTGCGCACAAATTCGGGGTTGGACGCCATCACATCACTTCTCCGCTCGAAAGCCGCGCGAACAGTTCTTCGAGCGAATCGGTCTTTTCTTCAACGCTATAGACGGGCGCGCCGGCGAAGACCGCCGCACGGACGAGCGCCGCCAAATCCGCGTCGGAGCCCGGAAAAATAAATTCGGCTGCGCCGACACTCTCCTGAGCTTCGCTAACGTTCGGCTGCGATCGCAGCCATGGGCCCAGAGCAAATTCCGGGCTGGCCAACCGCATGTGTACGCGGCGGGTCTGGCCCGCGCTGCGCATCACCTCGGCAATTTTTCCATGCCGGAGCAGCCGGCCTTTTTCAAGAATGGCGAGCGAGGTGCAGATTTCTTCCAGGTCTGGCAAAACGTGCGAGGTTATAAAGATCGTTTTCCCGCTGCGATGCATGGCGCGCAATAAATCCTTCAACTCTAGCCGCGCTTTGGGGTCGAGACCCGAAGCGGGCTCATCCAACACCAGCAGCGGAGGATCGTGCACGATGGCGCGCGCGATTCCAAGGCGCTGTTTCATCCCCCGCGAAAGTCCCGCCACGTTGGCGTCGTATTTTGTCTCCAGTCCCATTTGCGCAATGACTTCGCGCACCCGCCCGGGAATCTTCTCCGTCGGCAGCTTATAAGCACGCGCAAAATAATCGACGTATTCCCAAACCTTCAGCTCGTCATACACATTGAAAAAATCCGCCAGATACCCGATGTGCTGCTGCGCGGCCTGCGGATTGCTCTCCACGTCGATGCCGTTCACCGTGATGTGTCCGGCGGTGGGCAGCATCAGCCCGCAAATCATTTTCAGCGTGGTGGATTTCCCCGCACCATTCGGTCCCACCAAGCCGAAAACTTCGCCATCCGGGACGTCGAGCGTCAGCCGGTCCGCCGCCACTAGCTGCCCCGGCTGGCCCGGAGGCAGGTCGTATTCTTTCGTCACGTTTCGCAGTTCGATCATTACTCGTCGCCGCCCATCTCATCGAAATATGCCGCGCATTCCGCCAGCCGCGCCTCGCCACCATCGTGCACGGCATACGAAGAATGCTTGGTGCGGTCGTAGGTATTGCGCCAGAGCGACGCCGATCCGTGCACGCCGTCCTTGTTCAGCGCATAAAAGAAAATGTGAAACGTGGACAGCCTTTTCTTGTCATTGTTGTAATTGCGCGCCACGCGATGCAGCGCCTCCAGGCAGGCATCCGTCGGCGACATGCCTTTGCGCATCATCTCCACAATGGTGTGCCCGCCGGCAATCTTGATATTTTCTTCGCCTTTACCGGTGGAACCCGCGCCACCCACGTCGCCATCCACGTATAGGCCCGCGCCAATAATCGGCGAATCCCCGACGCGTCCCGGAATCTTCCACGCCAGACCCGAAGTTGTGGTCGTTCCCGAAATTTCGCCCTTCTCATTCACCCCGAGGCAGTTGATCGTTCCGGTCGGAGGATGCGCCACCACTTGTTCAATTTCCGCGCGCCACGCCTGCTTTTCCGGCGTGTCGAACAGCCCGGCCATTTTCTCGTTCCATTCCGGACTGTCCGTTCCGGGGCGCCAATTCTTCGACGTGCTGGCTTTCCACGCCAGCCACGCTAGTCGCGACTTTTCGGTCGTCAGGCTCATGTCCACAAATCCTTCGTCGACCGCAAACCTCCGAGCGCCTTCGCCAACCATCATCACGTGGTTGGTTTTCTCCATCACGGTTTTGGCCAGCAGCGCCACGTTTTTAATGCGGCGCACGCTGGCCACGGATCCGGCGCGCCGCGTCGGGCCGTGCATCACGCTGGCGTCCAGCTCGGTCTCGCCCTCTTCGTTGGGCAGTCCGCCGTAACCCACGGAGGTGTCGTTCGGGTCGTCCTCAACCACCGTTACCGCGGCAACTACCGCGTCCAGCGTGTCGCCACCCTTCTGCAGAATCTCCATGCCGCGGCCCAGCGCATGCAATCCGTTCGCGCTGGAAATGATGACGGGCCGTTTGCCGCTTACCGCCGCCGGAGATGGCGTACCGTTGCTCATCGCAATTTCTGAGCTTTCAGCGCCCGCCGTCTTGGTAAACAGCGACGACGCTCCAGCAGCCGCGCTTCCGGCCAATGACGTGAGGAAAAACTTGCGGCGTGTCCAGAGTCCCATCGGTGCACCCCTTCCGAAAGTCCTGCAGCCGTACTAACTAAACGAGATTTTCGCGTGTTTTCTTCAAAGTCTCACTCAACCACGATGCGCAAAAATTTCTTCTTTCCCGCGCGCAGCAGAAATTCCCGCGCCTGGCTTAAGTCGATGTCTTGGCGAGGATCCTCGGCGAGCACTCCGTCAATCTCCACGCCCTTCTGCTTCACCAAGCGGTCGGCCTCGCTCTTGGACGGCGCAAGCTGCAACTCCACCAGCAGCACCGACAATTTTTTAGCCGCGCCTCGAGGCAGCCGCTGCACTGGCGCTTCCACCGGCCCCTGCCGGTCGCGAAACACGCGCTGAAAATTGTCCGCCGCTTTTTGCGCCGCGTCGGCACCGTGGAAGCCTGCAATAATTTCCTGGCCGAGGTTCATCTTCGCGTCCATGGGATGCAGCTTCCCGTTCGCCACCTCGCCTCGCAGTTCGGCAATTTCCGCCGGCGTGCGGTCCGTGACCAATTCGTAGTACGACCACATCAGCTCGTCGGGGATGGACATTATTTTCCCGAAGATTTCGTCGGGAGATTCGGTGATGCCGACGTAGTTGCCCAGGCTCTTGGACATTTTGCGGTGCCCGTCGAGCCCCACGAGGATCGGCATGGTCAGTGCCACTTCCGAGGCCAATCCGTACTCGCGCTGAATATCGCGGTGCACCAGCAAATTGAACTTCTGTTCGGTCGCGCCAATTTCCACGTCCGATTTGAGCGCCACGGCGTCGTAGGCCGTCAGCAGCGGATACAGGAGTTCGTGCACGGAAATCGGTTGACTCTCCGCCAGCCGCGTGCGGAAATCCTCGCGCTCCAGCATGCGCGCCAAGCGGTAGTGGCCGCACAGGCGCACCACGTCGTAGCTCGACAGTTTGTCCAGCCACTCGCTGTTGTAGCGCACTTCCGTTTTGGCCGGGTCGAGTAGCTTGAACACCTGCGCCAGATAGGTCTTGGCGTTGACCTCCACTTCCTCGCGGCTCAGCGGCGGGCGCGTTTCGGAACGTCCCGTGGGATCCCCGATCATGGCCGAAAAATCGCCAATCAGGAAAATCGCGGTGTGGCCCAGGTCTTGAAAGTGTTTCAGCTTGCGCAGCACCACAGTGTGTCCCAGATGAATATCAGGAGCCGTGGGGTCCACGCCCAGGTACACGCGCAGCGGCGTTCCGGTCTTCAGGGAGTGTTCGAGCTTCGCCTTCAGATCGCCTTCCGGAATGATTTCCGCGACGCCTTTTTTCAGATAGGCGAGCTGTTCGTCAACCGGTTTAAATTCGTGTGATGGGGGTACAGGTTGGGTCATGGATTTAATTTTTACGTATGCGTGACGCGGCGCCCGGTGATTTTGTATCGCCCCGCAAGCACCAGTTTAACGGCTTCCGTGTAGATGCGGTGCTCTTCGCGCAAAATCTTCTCCGAGAGCGACGCCTCCGTATCGCTATCCTCAACCGCAACGGCCGCCTGCAGGATGATCGGCCCGGCATCGAGATTCTCGTCCACAAAGTGCACCGTACACCCTGCGAACTTCGCGCCGTACTCGAGCGCCTGCTTCTGCGACTCGAGTCCCGGAAAAGAGGGCAGCAGCGACGGGTGAATATTCAGGATGCGATTCGGAAAGGCCGCCACAAAAAATGGCGACAGCAGCCGCATGTATCCCGCAAGACAAACCAGGTCGACCTTGTATTCATTAAGGACCGCGACCACCTGGCGATCGAACGCCTCGCGCTCCAGCCCCTTGGACGGAAGGACCCGTGTCGCGATTTCGCGTGCTTTGGCACGTTCGATCCCTGGCGCGCCTTCGCGATTGCTCACCACCACGGAAATTTCCGCGTCGGGAATGCGCCCGGCGACAACGCTATCCGCCAGGGCCTCAAAGTTCGAGCCGCGTCCGCTGAGCAGCACACCAATGCGCTTGGTCATAAACAAAGAAAATTAGCATATCCGCGCCCGGACGCATAACGGACCCTGGAAGTGGGTAGTGACTCAGGTTGATTTCGTGACGCAGTTTCCGAAGAACCCGGCAAACCAGAACGGCCTTTTCCAGTTGGATGCACCTAATCTTTATGTTGGAACGACGCGCGGTTCAGGGTTATTGTTTTGCGTTCGAACACCATGTCGCTCAATCCGAGGCAAAAATGAGAAATGTAATCTTCGCAATCAACCTTACCGCAGATGGCTGCTGCGACCACACCAAAACGATGGCCGATGACGAACTGCTTGAATATTACACGCACCTCCTCCGAGATGTTGACCTGCTCGTCTTTGGCCGTAAAACCTATCAATTGATGGTTCCTTATTGGCCGGATGTCGCAAAAGGCCAGTCTGAGACCAAAGCAGACATCGAATTTGCTCAAACGTTTGTCTCCATCGAAAAAATTGTTTTTTCACGATCATTAGACAGCGCTGAAGCAACAAACACGAGAATCGTTCGTACGAACCTTCGAGACGAAATACTTAAATTGAAAAAGGAACAAGGCAAAAATATTTTGATCGGTGGCGTAGATATTCCTTCACAACTTATAGAGCTTGGTCTGGTCGATGAATATCATTTTGTCGTTCAGCCAATCGTTGCGGGAGAAGGGAGACGGTTATTGGAAGGCGTGAGCCTGCCGGAGAAATTACAATTGAATCTTGTTGAGTCAAAAATCTTTAAATCAGGATGTGTTGCGCTTCATTACATGAGGCAGTGACAGAAAAAATTACCCGAGACTCGCGCCGCTCTGCGTCAATAATCCTTATGTCCTGTATGCACCCTACTTTCTGATGCCTGGTAAACGGGTTATCGGAAAATTGAGTCGCTACTTGGAAGCTGCCGTTATTTCGAATTAGCTGCGTTGACTTGCCACTTCCGCGCACCTAAGATGTCCGCCAAATGCAGGATTCTGCCCCATTACTCGGGCAAACCATCTCCCACTACCGTATTCTCGAACGGCTCGGTGGCGGCGGAATGGGTGTGGTCTATAAGGCCGAGGACACCCGCCTGCATCGCATGGTGGCGCTGAAGTTCTTGGTGCAAGACATTGCGCAGCAGACTTCGGCGCTGGAACGTTTCCAACGGGAAGCGCAAGCTGCCTCCGCCCTAAATCATCCCAATATCTGCACCATCTATGACGCCAACGATGACGGCGGCCACCGCTTTATCGCCATGGAGTACCTCGACGGGGTCACCCTGCGGCAACTGATCGCGCACAAGCCGTTGCCGCTGGATCGTCTCCTGGATTTGAGCGTGGAGATTGCCGATGCCCTCGCCACCGCGCATTCTGCCGGCATCATCCACCGCGACATCAAACCCGCAAACATTTTTGTCACCAAGCTGGGCCACGCCAAGATCCTCGATTTTGGCCTGGTCAAGCGCGTTTCCAGCGATGACGCCCTCTCCATGATGCCCACCGCGGAGGAAACTTCGCTGTTGACTAGCCCGGGCTCCGCGGTGGGCACCATAGCTTACATGTCGCCAGAGCAAGCGCGCGGCGAAGAGCTGGATGCCCGCACCGACCTGTTTTCCTTCGGCGCGGTGCTTTACGAGATGGCCACCGGCCGCCTGGCCTTCCCCGGCAATACTCCGGCCATTGTTCATGAAGCAATTCTGAACAAGTCGCCCGCGCCTGCCGCGCGCCTCAACAAGCAAGTCCCCGCGGAGTTGGAAGAGATCATCGCCATCGCCCTCGAAAAGGACCGCAAGCTGCGCTACCAAAAAGCCGCGGACATGATTGCGGATCTGCAGCGTCTCAAGCAGGAAACCGCGCAACTTGCTCCGGGAGGTGCCAGCGGATCGGCATGGCGCTTCCAGCGTATGGCCCGCAAGCGCTGGAAGGCCGGCGTGGCCGCAGTTCTGGGAATCGCAATTGTGGCTGCAGGCGCTCACTATCTTCCCAGGCGCACGGCGGCAATCGGCGCACGAGATAGCATCATCCTGTCCAGCTTTGTGAATAAGACCGGCGACCCGGTCTTTGATGACACCTTACGCCAGGGTTTGGCTGTGCAACTCGAACAGTCGCCTTACCTGAGCCTGGTCTCCGAACACCGCATCCAGCAGACATTGCAACTCATGGGTCAGCCGGCAGACAAGACGCCCGCCTCCGACCTTGCGCGTGAACTCTGCCAGCGCGCGGGCAGCGTCGCGACCCTCGATGGTTCCATCGCCAGCCTGGGCAAGCAGTACGTCTTGGAACTGCGCGCCGTAAATTGCCGCACCGGCGACACCCTGGCACGGGAAGAAGCTACTGCGGATGGCAAGGAGCAAGTGTTGAAGGCGCTCAGCCGGGCAGCCGGCAAGATGCGCGAGAAACTGGGCGAGTCCATTGCCACCACCGAGAAATTTGACACCCCGCTGGAGCAAGCCACAACGCCGTCACTGGACGCTCTGCAAGCCTACAGCCGTGGCCGCATAAGCATGACGGGGAAGAGCGATTTCACCGCGGCGATTCCGCAGCTCGAACGCGCCGTTCGCCTCGATCCCAACTTCGCGCTGGCCTACGCGGCGCTGGCAACCTGCTACTACGATCTCGGAGAGTCCTCCAAGGCTGCCGAGTTCGCGACGAAGGCCTATGGTCTGCGCGATCGAGTGAGCGAAAAAGAGAGATTGAACATTGAATCCCGCTACCATTTGTTCGCCACCGGCGATCTCGAAAAGGCGCGCACAGCCCTGGAACTCTGGGCGCAAAACTACCCTCGCGATGTGACAGCGCGGAACGATTTGGGTGCCAACTACGGCACCCTTGGACAATACGAAAAAGGTATGACCGCGACACAGGAGGCCGCACAATTGGATCCCGACAGCGCGCTCGCCGTGGCCAATCTTTTTGCTGCATATGTGGAAGTGAATCGCCTGGAGGATGCCCGGACGCTGGCCGAGGAAGCGCAAACGAAAAAGCTGGATTCGCCGACCCTGCGCTTTGGGCTATATCAGTTAGGCTTTCTCCAGAACGATCCCGCGGAAATGGCCAAGCAGGTGAACTGGGCCATGGGCCAGCCCGGAATCGAGGACGCTATCCTGGCCACTGAGGGAGATGCCGCCGCGTATTCCGGTCAACTGCGCAAAGCCCGCGAATTTTCCAAAAAAGCCCTGGCCTCCGCGTTGCGCGCGGATGAAAAGGAGACCGCTTCGGGATACGAAGCAGACGCCGCGCTTCGCGAAGCGCTGTTCGGCAATCCCTCTGAAACCAGGCAACACGCCGACGCCGCCTTGGCACTCTCGAATGCCCGGGACGTCGAGTACGGTCTCGCCTTGGCCCTGACCCTGGCGGGCCCCGACAAAAATTCGCAAACCAAAATAACCAAACTGAACGACGACTTGGCTTACCGTTTTCCGCAGGATACCGTCGTGCAGCTCAACTATCTTCCGACGGTAAAAGCGTTGCTGGAGATCAACGCCGGCAATCCTGCCAAAGCGATTGACCTCCTGGAAGCAGCCAGACCCTACGAAGTCGGCTCGCCCAGCAATATTTCCATGAGCCTCAGCATGTATCCTGTTTATGTCCGCGGGCTGGCCTATCTGGCGGCCAAGCGAAGCGCCGATTCCGCGTCTGAGTTTGAGAAACTGCTCGCACATCCTGGAATTGTGCAGACCGAACCGATCGGGGCGCTTGCGCACCTTGGGCTCGCTCGCGCCCGCGATCAGCAGGGTGATGCTGCCAAGGCCGCGGCTGCGTACCAGGATTTCCTCAAGCTGTGGAAAGACGCCGATTCTGATATTCCAGTGCTGATCGCCGCGAGGTCGGAATCCGCAAAGCTAAAACAGCGAAGCACATTACAGTAAGCTTCCGGCCTTCAAAGGCGCACTGGAGTTCCTCCACGCGGGATTTGCCGTTGTGCCCCGACTTGCTTGATTGTCGCTTCTCGGTCGCGCGGGAGTTTCTCAGGCGGGCTTGGCAGGGCCTGCTCCCGGCAAGGGAAAGTCCGCCGCGGCCTGCTCCACGGTCGGAAACATGGGAATGAGCTTGTCCACCTTGGTCAAATGCAGACTATGCACGATCATGGGATGCGCCCCGGCAATGCGCAGCATGCCTCCGGACTTTTTCAGGTTCGTCAAGCAGCGCACGATGGCCCCAATGGCTGCACTGTCCGCATGCGTCAGCGTGCCAAGATCAAAAATCACGCGCGTCTCTTTGTTGGCGATCAACGCGTCCACTTCCTTCATCAAGCGCATGCAATCCGGTCCCGTGTGCATGCTGCCCTTGATCTCCAGCGTGACCACGCCGGGCTGCAACGTCTTCTTGGTGAAGTTCAGGATCACGAGGCCGCGCCCTCCTGGCCGTCATACGGAAATTCCCGGATCAGCCGCACGCAATCCCCCAGCGCGGAAAAAATCGAGGTGCCCCAGCCGCACGGCACGAAGGGCGCCGCGCTCTGGTTCACCGCCTTGTCCGCCTCGGCATAAAAACGCATGCGCTGCCCCGGCGGCGGCACGGCAAACTCTTTCACGGTAATCGCAAAGGTCACATTCCCGCCGGCCTGCTGCTTCACAATCGAAAAGTGATGCAACTGCATCAGCTGTTCGCCGGAATGCGCCTGTAAATGGACCCAATCGCTCATGCCTGCCTCGTGGTGGAGTGCTGCACTCGACGCGGATAGTAGGCCAGCGACGCAGCCAAGTCAACTTGCGTGAAGCTCAGGATTCCGTAA
>DATFYV010000333.1:0-4522 GCA_035314845.1 Candidatus Acidiferrum sp. | reverse complement strand
GTATGTGTATACCAGGCGACGGCCACGATAGCCGAATACGTGGGGAAGATAATTGTTCTGGGCGATGGCGCGGCACAGCCGGGGAAAATCGGCAAACGCGGTGTTGGCGGAAAGAGAAAGCACCACCAAGATGGAAGCGATGGTAATGTAATAAAAAATTCCCTTCCCAAAGACCGCGGCAATCAGCATCGACAACAGGCTCTGATATCCCGGTGCCCCGGGATCCGTGGCCACGATCCCATAGGCTTTAACGAGATAGGAGATGCCCGCCAAAAGGACAGCCAGCATAAAAATAATTACCGTCAAGGTGCGCTGCGCGTTTTTTACGCCCGGCTCGCGGAACGCTTTCACACCATTGCTTACCGCCTCAACGCCGGTTATTGCCGTGCAGCCGCTGGCAAAGACCTTGATCAGCAGCCAGACCATGGCATAGCCGACGATGGGACTGGCGGTCTCCGGAGCGGACGGCAGAGGCGTGATGGCGACTGGATGGCCATGGCTCAGAGCCACGCGTATCAGCCCTCCCGCTATGGTGATCATGAGTGTGCCGACAAAGAGATAGGTCGGAATCATGAACGCTATGCCTGCGTCACGCACACCGCGCAGATTCAAAATGGTGATGACCACAAGAATGGCCAGGCACAGACTCACGGTGTGCGGTTGCAACGAGGGCACCGCCGAGATTAGTGCACCTACGCCGGCGGATATGCCCACGGCGGCGGTCAGAATATAGTCGGCGAGCAGCGCAGCCGCAGCGAGCAAGCTGGGAAATGCGCCGAGATTGAAGCGCGCGACGGTGTAGGAGCCGCCTCCGGAGGGATAAGCCGCGATGGTCTGGCGATACGAAAAATAAACAATCACAAGCAGGGTGATGATCGCGGCGCTGATGGGCACGATGTAACGCACGCCGAGGAGGCCGAGGGGAATGAGCAGGCTGAGCGCGGCTTCCGGCCCGTAGGCCGCGGAACTCAGCGCATCCAGGCCAAAAATCGGGATGCCCGCGCTGGGGCCGATCTGCTCGGCGCGCTCGTCGCTGGTCTTGAGCGGCTTGCCCACCACGAAATCGAGGATGTTCATTCGCGGACGCTCCTGAAAGCTCTGGCCTCGACGTCAACCGTATGCGGCGGCGGTAGTGGGTCAGTTTCCGATGACCCGACAAATCGGGACTTATCGAGACAACTGGACCTTGGCCTACTCTTCTGCACGTAGTGAATAGCCTTTTGGAAGTTGCGCCAAGTCTGGGCGAATAGCATTCACTGTTACGGGAACCCGAAGCTCGATACCGTCTTGGTATTTGAGAACGATTGTGAAGTCCATCGGCGAGCCCCTCAGGTCGAGAGACTTTTCAAGCTTTTCGTTTGTGGAGACGAACATCTGGGGAGCGTCGTAATATTCCCGCGAGGATACGACCGAGAAACGCTGAGCGACCTTTTTATCGGTTCCGTATTGCAATTGTGGAGGCCGACTTAACTCGTTGATGCCAGCGTATCCGAAAGCTATGTACCGCGCTGCCAGTGGACCGTCGCCATCTCCCCGGACTTCAAGTAAATCAGAGTTCGAGACGTACAGCTTGCTTCCGGTCAGAACGCTGTAATAGGAGTAGACGACAGGGGCATCGCAGCAGCCCCAGGCCGTGACGCGGTAGAAACGGTCCTGCACCCTTCCTTCGTTGCCTATTTCCTTCAGTGTCCACCGCACTTCACGCTCGCCGACACGCTTGACCGTCCAAGCCTTCACCGTGGCATTTCCTCGCGCGCCCTCCATACCGTCAGTGTGTTCATTGTGATAGGTTTCTTCCAAAAGTAAGGGGGCTTCGTAATTTCCCGCATCATCGAGTACTTCCGCAAAGCGGAAGGAACGATTCTCAGTGACATAGGTCCAGGCATCCTTGCCCTGCACCGCGTATGCTGACGACTCAGCCCGATAAGGGGACACAGCCTTCTTTCCAGTGCTGAGGCCCGTATTCGGAAAGCCCAGAAGCGTCACAACAAGAACGACAGTGAGCGTTTTCACAGGGGCTCCTCCCGTAGGTATCCCGATTCCACCCCACTCAAAAAAGCTTCCAAGAGCGATGATACGCTCGGAAATCGCCCGTGTTACGAATCGAATCTCTTCAATCGAGTGTTTGGATAAACAGGCCAGAAACCTGCCCATGTTTGACAGCGCCTAGTTAACGCGCTAATCGGAAACTGACCCACTACCGCGGCGCCCGACCATTTGTGCCAATCGTCTCGAGAATGTCAATTGGACAAAATAGAGATCCGCAGCGTTCAGCGCCAGCGAAATAATTTTACCGCCAGAACAAAACATGCCAGCAGCCAGGCGGTCAGGATCGCTAATTCGCCGCGGAGCGTCGCAAGCGTTGCGCCTTCCAGGATCACCGCGCGCAGGGCGTCGACCGCCGCGGTCAGAGGAAGCGCGTGGAGAATCGGCTGAATGAGGTCGGGAAATCGCCGCGCGGAGAAGAATACTCCGCTCAGAATCCACATGGGCATCATCACGGCGTTGGCCATGCCGCTGGCCGCTTCTATGGTGCTGAAGCGCGCAGAAATCAGCAGGCCAATGGAGCTGAAGCAGAGTGCGCTCACAACGCAGATAAAGACGATCGCGAGAAGGCTGCCGCGCACCGGCACGCCGAACGCCAGATTGCCGAAGCCCACGATAATGGAAATGTCGAACACAAGGAAAATCAGGCGGGAAAGCAAAAAGGAAGCGAGGAACTGCGTGCGGGACATGGGCGAGGCGACCATGCGCTTGAGAAGCTTCTTGCGGCGCGAATCGATGATCGGAAAGCACACACCCCAAATACCGTTGCCCATGATGTTGGTGCCGAGCAATCCCGGCACCAGAAAATCGATATAGCGGGAGCCTACTTCGGTGATGGGTTGATCGCCGGCATGGACGGGATCCGCGCGGCCGGCGGACCGCTGGATGGTGTCATCGGTGAGGGCGCGCGCGGAGCGGCCGTCGGGATTGGTGGCGTCGAAGCGATAAAGTATGGCGCCAGAATCTTGCGGGATCACAATCATCGCTATTTTCCCCGCAGCCAAAGCGTGTTCGGCGGTTTGCTGATCGCAAACAATGGCTGATAGGCCTGGATTTTTAGCCACCGCGTTTGCGATATTCTGCGACGAGGCGCCCGCTTCCACGATGGCGATTTTTATGACGTCCGGTGAGTGGTTCCGAAAAGCAACGCCGAGTCCTCCGGCCAGAAGAACGGGGAAGAACAACAGCCAGAAAACCGCTTCCGGTTCGCGCCAAAATTCCAGAAAACGAATTCTGATCAACTGATAGAGCGGATGACCAGCCAAGGAGTGACGGTTACTCATCGCGGAGATGCCGTCCCGTCAGCGATACGAACACGTCTTCGAGAGTCGCGGAATGTGTGCGCAGTTCGGTAAGCGGGATGCCGCGCTCGGCAAGTTTTTCGAGTAATGCGGGTAGCGTGCGATGAAGCTCCGCCACCTGCAGTTGCGTCACGCTGCCGACCGTGGACACCGCGCGCACTCCCTGTAATTGTTTCAGGGCGTCGACATCCAGCGCCGCGCCGGACGTAGCATATTCCAGCAAATGTTCAACGCCGAGCGAAGCGATCAGCTGGCGCGGCGTATCCAATGCGATTACCTTGCCATGATCCATGATGGCTACGCGGTCGCAGAGCTTTTCCGCCTCGTCCATGTAATGCGTGGTCAGCAGGATAGTGCGGCCGCTGCTCTTCAGCTGGTTGATGAGGTCCCACAATTGGCGGCGAGCTTGAGGGTCGAGGCCGGTGGTGGGCTCGTCCAAAAATAGCAATTGGGGATTGCCGACCAGTGCGCAGGCCAGCGCCAGACGCTGCCTTTGGCCGCCGGAGAGTTTGCCGATCCGCGTGTCGCGCTTTTCCTCGAGCTGTACCAACGCAAGCAGCTCGGGTACTTCCATGCTGCGATCATAAAAACTGCGGAACAGCGCCAGTGTTTCCGTGACCGTTAATTTTTCCGAAAAAGTGGTCTCCTGCAACTGGATACCGAGCAGCTCGCGAAGTTCTTGGGCTTGCGTGCGCCAGTTGCGGCCCAGCAGCTCGACCGAACCGCTGTCGGGTTCGAGAAGTCCTTCGCAAATTTCGATGGTGGTGGTTTTTCCTGCGCCGTTGGGGCCGAGCAGGCCGAAACACTCGCCCGCAAAAACCTCCAGGTCGATGGAATCGACAGCCACAAGTTGTCCGTAGACTTTGCGCAGTTGGCGCAGTTGCAAGGCGAGCGGCGCAGAAGCGAGACTCATACGGGCCATTATTATTCCCGAAGGGCCTGGAACGCGCCATGTCTTTCCTGCTGGGCGCCGCAGGCAAACCTAAACAGAAGATTAATTCACACGCCTGTAATAAAGGCTTCGCAGGGCGGTGGCCGTTGAACTTTGCACCGTGGCTTGCCACACTCTAACGGAACCACAACTTCAGAAAACGAGGCGAACAATGAATCGACATCTATGCGGCGCGGTGGGTGCCGCAGTCATTTTGGCGGGCACGGCTTTTGCGGCGAAGCAT
>DATFYV010000332.1:0-6539 GCA_035314845.1 Candidatus Acidiferrum sp. | reverse complement strand
GCCATGATTTTTCCAGTCAGGCTTGCTTTCAAGATTAGCGTCACTCGGCACGGTAGCTCCTGGGATGCGGAATACGCGCTCGCGATCACGGAATAGTTTCACGCACGGAAAGGGAAGTCAAAAGTACATTTTCGCCACGTTCGGCACGGCCGTTTTAAATCCGGACGCGCACTATACGAAATCCAGAGGTTTTTCCAGCGAGGCTTGGAAGCCTTTGGTTAGGAGTTTGGCGGGGCCTTCGGGGGCGATGACCATGTCGTCTTCGCAGCGCAGGCCGAATTCTCCGGGGACGTAGATGCCGGGCTCGTTGGAGAAGGTCATGCCCGGTTCGAGAATGGTGGTGCTGCCGCGAACCAGGTAAGGATGTTCGTGGCCGTCGAGGCCGATGCCGTGGCCGAGGCGATGGGTGAAGAATTTGTAGTCGGGGCCGTAGCCCGCGGTGGTGATTACGGCGCGGGCGGCATCGTCCACCGTGCCAGACAATTTTCCTGCGCGCGCGGCGTCGAGCGCGGCATTTTGTGCGTGACGCACAATTTCAAAAACGCCGGCAATTTTTTGCGAGGGCTTGCCGAGGACTCCAGTGCGCGTCACGTCGGACTCGTAGCCTTCCACCGTGCAGCCGCCGTCGATCAGCACCACGTCGCCGAGCTTCAACGAGCGCGGTTGCAAAGTGCCATGCGGCAGCGCGGCGGATGCGCCGATCAGCGTTAGTGCGCCGCCGCGCAACCCCATTTTCCCGAAGCCGGCCTCCACCAAATTGCCCAGATCTTCCTGCGACATTCCTTCTTTGAGCGAAGCGAAGACCGCGGTGAAAACGTCGAAGGTGGCGTCGCAGGCCAGGCGCATCAGTTCCAATTCGTGAGGGGATTTGTGGGCGCGGCAGGCGATGGTGACGGGATCGGCCGAGATGCAAGTAAAGCCCGGAGCTGCGGCGCGAAAGTGATCGAAAAATGTAAACGCCGCGGTCTCTTCAATGCCCGCCTGACCGGTGCGCAAGCCGCGATCCGCCAGCGCCCCCGCAGCGATGCGTGTAGGGCTTTGGTCCTCCTGCCAGACGCGCACCTCGATCGGGAATTTTAGCTTTTCGCGCAGGCGACCCTCTTCAAACGCGGGAACCACCAGAATGGGTTGCCCCGTTTTTGGAATCAGCAGACCGAGCAGTCGTTCGCTGAGCCCCCAGCGGACGCCGGTGAAGTAATAGAGCGAGGCGCCCGGCGCGATGAACAGGACATCGAACGGCGGCTGGCTTTCCGCCATGCGCTTCTGCGCCTCCGCGATGCGTCCGCGAAATTCCTCGGGCTGAATCGGATGGACGCGCTTGCCGAGCGGCTTAAGGTTCGCGAAGGGCGCGGGCAGGGAATCGCGATCGCCGAGAGCGGCACTCGTTGCCCCTGGCGCAACAACAAAGGCGGAGGCCGCCGCAGTCGCGCTCAGGAATTCGCGGCGCGATGATTTAGTGAAGGTGCAGAGTTCTTCGTCTGTCTTGCTGCGCAGTTTGAAAGACATGGTGGAGCAAAGGTTTTATGCGCAGCGCCAGCGATTGTCAAGGGACGCTATTCGCGGCGGACTGCGAGAATGTTCTTACCCTGAATCTGAATCTCGATGCCCAGCGGCGGGCGCACGTCCGAGCCTTGCACGATGGCTCCGCGCACCCAAATGTTCCCCCGCAGCATGACCATTTTGGCGGGATCGAAGACCGTGCGGCTGCAGGGATCGCCCACCATGGGGTGTTTGGCGTTGCGAAACTCGTATTCGGAGCGCAGCTTATCAATATCGGTGATGTATTCCAGGCGGCAACTGTTGTAGGCAGATGTGAGCGCCAATCCCCAGTACCCGGAAGCTTGCGTTGCGGAACCTCCGGGCAGGCGAACGAGCAGCGAGGGGATGTTTTCGCCGGTCATGCGGTCGCGAAAAAGAAACTCCTTGGCGCTCCAGGGTTTCTTCAGGTCTTCCACGGAAGCGACCACCGGGTCCGCTGCGGTGGCTACGGGCAACAAGGAGTCCGGATCGGGAGCGGGCGGCGGTACCTGCAGGCGCGGAGGTTCCGGCGGGGGAGTCGATTCTATGGTTCTAGGGCGGAGGGCATAGTGTGCTCCGATGCCGACCACGAACAAGACCACCACCAGAATGCTCAGTGTGCCAAGCGAGGGCTTGCGCCCACGCATGCCAGGGGCGTCTGCCAAGCCGGGAATGCGCGGCATTTCGGGCTTAAACCGTTGGCTTTCAGAAGGATCGGTCATGAGTTAGCACCCAAGCACTTCCATTCTAAGGCTAGGCCGCACCATCGGCAAAGAAAGTACTGTAAGTTGTGTCGAATGTGTGCCGAATCAGGGCATTTCTGGCACCTCAGAATCGGTTACCTTAACGGTTACAGGGCCTCACGCCGTCCTTGTCTACCGCCTCAAAGAAATCTACTGTAAGGTGTAACGAGGGTAAGGCGGAATTGCTCCGCCAAACGTATGAGCGCTGATACACGTGGGGGCGCGCGGACATTCGTTCGCAGCTTAAACATCCTGCTGAAGTTCGCACGTCTGTATGAGTTCGGACACGCGCGAACGGCTGCCCAATTTGAAACCACGTGGAAGGAACTGCGCGTCGCACTGGACGAAAGCGGCGGCGGCGGCTTGCTGCTGGGAGCTTCCGGGAATCAGATCCTGCTCGATGGTGTGCCGCTCGGGACGGCCGCGGGCGAGCGCAGTTTCGCACAACTGCTGATTACTTCTGGGATTGCCAGCATCCATTTTTCTCCTGCGCTGACGCAGCCGCAATTCGCGCGTTTTGTACGCGCCTTTCCCAGCGGCAATGCCAAACCGCAGTCTCTTGCCGACCAATTGAAGTCCGCTCTGGCGGGGGAAACCAGCATTCGGGTCAACGAGATCCGCTACGTGGCGGAAGATTCTTCCACGGCGGGAATCAAGATGGCGACGCAATTGGTGGCCAAAACCCTCGGCGCGCAGGGTGACAAGTTTCGCGATTTTCTGGAAGATCCCAACAAAATGCTGCAGATGATTCTCGCCGCGGAAAGCGTTCGCATGAGCGGCGGCGGGGGAGGCGGCGCGGGTGGTGGTCTGCCAGGGCTTGGCTCGGGAGGCAGCGGTCCGGGTTTCGGCGGCGGAGGCGGTGGTGTTCCCGGTGGTGGCGGACCCGGAGGAGGTGGGCCGGGCGGCGGTTCGGGTGGTGGTGATGGCGGAACGCGCGCGAGCGGCGGCCAGGGCACCGCGGGGGCTGCAAGTTTGTGGGAGGCCCGTCCCAGCGGTGGTTCTGGCGGGAGCGGCGGACCAGCCGGCGGCCTTGGGTTTGGCGGGGGCTTAGGAACGGGGTCGGTTGGCGGCACAGGGACCGGCACAGGTGCGGGCGGTGGCAGCGGGTCCGGCTCGGGCGGCGGCAATAGCCCAGGTGGCGGTGGCAACGGCGGTGGCGGAGGCTTTGGTACGGGTTCCGGTGGTGGGCCGGGAGGCGAGGGCGTTACCGGGCGCTGGCTGACGGCGTCCTCCATGATTCGCGGCACTACGCCCCCGATGCCTGGAGCCAAGGAAGGCGACGGTGGCGGTGGTGGCGGGTATGCAGTGGAGGAAGAGAGCATCCGGTCGGTGCTGGGACTCTTCGCGCAGTTGGGCAAGTCCCGCAAAGACTCCGAGCCGCGCATGGATGCGCAGATGTTCCAGTCGCGGCTGAGTACCATGCCGGTGCGCACGCAGTACACGCTGCAGCAAGCCCTGGCGGGACTGGCGGCCCAGGCCCCGGACAGCAAGCCCGATCAGCCCATGCTACTGAAATTGGCCGAACACGTGGCGATTCGGTTTGCGCTGGACAGCTACGAGCGCGGCGAACTGCGCGTGAATGCCGTAAAGCAGATGCTGGACCGCATGAACACGGAGATTGAGGCCCTGCGCAAAATTTTGGGCACGCAAGAGCAGATGATGGCCAATGCCGGGCTCTCGGTGCAGACCTACACGGAGTTGCTGGACCAGGAGTTCTGGGAACAGGTGCCGGAAGAAAACAAAAAGGAAGTGCTGACCTCCGATGAAGCGTGGTGCGTGCCCCCGCGCAACGTGAGGGTGTTCCTGGAAGACATGCTGCGGCGCGGGGAACTGAAAACCGTCAACGAAGTGTTAATGAAATACGCGGCCTGCGTAGGGCTGGAAGCCTCCGAAGCGCGGCGTACTACAGCCATCGGACTCTCCGATTTGGCGGAACTGTATGGCAGCGGAGACGGCAGCGCGTTGATGGAGGCCATCCGCAGGCTGGGGAACCAGTTGGCGCTCGAACGGGAACCGGAAGTACAGACGCTGGTCAGCGCGGCGTTCGTGCGTTTGAGCCAGGAAGCGGCTTCCAAGCGCTGCTATCCCGCCATGCAACAGGCGCTGGCTTCGCTGGACAGCATCGAAGCGCAGCGCCCGGGCTCGACGCAGAGCCTGCGCCCACGCATCGGCGCCGAAGAGCGCATGCCGGAATTTATCGAGGAAGCGCTGCGCAGCGGGCACATCGCCGACGGCATGACCGACATTCTGAACCTGATGCCGCTGGCCACCATTCAATATGTGACCAATCGCTTTGGGCATTGCGGTTTCCGCGAGGATTGCGAACTGCTGACCAAGATCGTCGGCGGCCTGGGTCCCGAGGCAGTGCAGAATCTCGTGGAAATGCTGCAAACGGCACCGGCGGCGGAAGCCGCGGAAGCTGTGGGCCTGCTCAGCCAGATCGATCCCGAGAGCGTCGCGAAAATATTGCCGGTGCGCCTGACGCAATGGCCGCGCTCCGCGCACGACCGCACGGTCCGCCAACTCTCCTCGGCGCCCTCGCTGCACCGCGCGGAGCTGTTGGTCGCGCTGTATGATTCGCTGGACGCCATGATCCGGCCGCTAGCCATCGATGAGATGGGCATGAGCGGGCAACACGTGGTTATTCCGAAGCTCCTGGAGCTGGCGGAAAACAGCGCCACGTCCGAATACATTCGCTTAAAGGCCATTGAGGGGCTGGGCCGCTTGCGCGCCTCCGCGGCTGCGGAGCTCTTGCAGCGCATTCTGGATGCCCGGCAGGTGTGGAGGTGGCAGTATCCCACCGAGACGCGCATTGCCGCGGCGCAGGCTCTGACGCGCATCGATCCGGCCATGGCTATGGAGAAAACCGCGGCCAGCGGCCTGGAACGCAAAGACTTGGGACTTGAGCCGCTCGATCCGGATACTTCCACTTCGGTTATCCGTCAGCGACGGTACGCGCGCCTGAAGCTGGCCCGCAACGTCATAGGAATGACCACGAACCTGCGGGAAAACTTCCGGCTGTCCATTCCGGAGTTGAATTTGGGCGGGGGCATCGGAGCAGGTGAACGCCATCTTGCCCCAGGGTCGCTCATCACTTTGAAGTTGTCGCAAGGCGTGCGCAATATCAAAGCGCAAGCGCTGGTGCGCGGAGCGCGGCCGCAGGCCATGGCCTTTGAATTTGTGGATATGGATCTTGACGATCGCGGGCGACTGCGCAGAATGCTCCTGGAAGTGGGTGGCCTGCCCATCGTCTCCGCAGTTACCAACCGCACGCGCCGCCGCGGGCGCATCACCCTCTCCAAGCACTAATCCGCTGATCGGTTCCTGTCGAAATCGCAGTTACCCTTCCTGTCCAGCTGGTAGCCACCCGTACTTTCGGGCAGGCGGCGTACTTGTCCGCATGGTGGCGTGACGGGCGGAGCACATGGACCGTTTGTACCATTGCCCCAAACGAGCGGCGCTCCTAACGTACTAGCTAGTTAGTCCTATTGCGAGACCAGCGAACGTACCATGAAATCGGATCCCAAAAGTACCTCCGGCCGAGCTTTTGTTCGCAGTTTGAACATTCTGCTAAAGTTTGCCCGCCTGTACGGCTACGATCACGCGCGGACCATGGAACAGCTGGATACCGCCTGGGATGAACTGCAATCCGCCATTCCTCCAGGCAGCGAATCGGGATTGCTGCTGGGCGCCACTGGTTCGCAATTGCTGCTTGACGGCGTTCCGCTGGAGGGCGCGCCAGCGGAAAAGCAGTTTGCATCGCTGCTCTCGGCCGCGGGCCTGGCCAGCGTGCAGTTTTTTCCTTCCGTCACGCGAGACGAACTGGTGCACTTCGCGCACGCCTTTCCCACCGGAAAATCCAAACCCTCCGAACTGGCGCTGCAACTAAAAGCCGCGCTGGCCAACGCGCGCGGTATCCGCATCAATGAGATTTGTTTCGTGGCCACGGATGCGCGGCTGAAAGACGCGAGCATGGCGGCGCAACTCGCGGCCGCTTCCATGGGCGACAAACAAGACGATTTTAAGAAATGGCTGAACGACCCGCAAAAATTACTGGAGCTAATTGCCGCGGCGCAGGGCTCCAAGAGCGGCGGCGAATCCGGCGGTCACGGCGCTTCTAGCGGGTCAACCGCGCAGGGCGGGCAGGGCGGCCAGGGCGGACCCGGTGGTCCTGGCGGATACGGTGGAGATGGAACTGGAGCACGTACGGCGAGTGGCAATGCTGGCCGCGTTGCCACGGAAACCACCGTTGGCGGCAGCGTCTACGACGGAGGCGCG